>CANMWW010000043.1 GCA_947500965.1 Alphaproteobacteria bacterium | reverse complement strand
GCGACCTCGAGCAGCACGTCGCCCTCCTGAAGGCCGGCGCGCTCCGAGGGACCTCCGCGCGCCACGCCGCCGACGACGAGGCCTTCCTTGGCCTCGCCCACGTAGAGGCCGAGCCAGGGCCGCGGCGGCGCCTTGCTGCGGCCATGCGCGAGGATGTCGTCGAGCAGCGCCGGCAGCAGTTCCGCCGGCACGCTCATGTTGCCCTGTACGCGCTTGCGACCGACCTTCTCCTCGACGAGGAGAGATCCGATGCCGACCAGCCGGCCCGCGGCGTCGACCACCGCCGTGCCGCCCCATTGCGGATGCGCGGGCGCGGTGAAGAGCGCCTCGTCGAGAACGTATTCCCAGTAGCCGGCGAACTCGCGCTTCGCGACGACGCTGGCGTCGAGCGAATGGCGCCGCCCGCCCTCGCCGATCACGACCACGGGGTCGCCGGTCTTGAGCGCCGTGGAGTCGCCGACGGGCATGGCCGGCACGCGCAGCTTGCCAAGCGCCTGGACGACGCCGAGGCCGGAGACCTGGTCGTAGCCCAGCACGTGCCCCTGCACGACGCGACCGTCGTTGGTCGTCAGCCAGACGCGCTCGGCCTCGGTCAGCAGGTAGCCGATGGTGGCGACGATCCCGTCGCCGCGCACGACCACGCCGCTGCCCGCGCGCTCCGTGCCGAGGGTCGAGGCCGTGAACGCGTCCTCCGGCACCTCGGTGCGCACGCTGACGACCGCCTCGATCGCCGCGTCGAGGTCGAAGCCGCGCCCCTCCGCGGAGGGCTGCAGATCCGCCGGTATGGCCCAGTCGGCCTGCCGCTTCATGGCCGTGCCCGCGCGCTGCCGGTGCCCCGGTTCAGACCTCGAGCGCGCGGCGATAGAGGTCGAGCAGCTCGTCCTGCTCGCGCCGGTCGGGCTCCTCCATCTTCCGCAGCCTGATCACCTGCCGCATGATCTTGGTGTCGAAGCCGTTGCCCTTGGCCTCGGCATAGACCTCGCGGATGTCGGCGCCGAGCTCGCTCTTCTCCGCCTCCAGCTTCTCGATCCGCTCGACGAAGCTGCGCAGCTGCGCTGCCGCGATGCTGCTGGTGCTGCCATCCGCCATGTCCTGCTCCCTGATGCCGCGGGCCGCCCCGGCCCCGTTCCCGTCTTAGGCGCTGGCCCGGGGTCCGGGCAACAGCCGCCGCCACGCCGCCTGTGGATTAGGGGGACAAGGCCCTGAGCAGGCCACTGAATTGCCTCTTGCCATCGGCCGTGGCGACCTCGAACCGGAGCGCCCCGTCGCGCGGCGGCGCGGCGCGCAGCGCGAGGCCCTGGCTCGCGTCGAAGACGAGGTCGCCGGTCGCGTCGTCGAGCCGGCCGGTGCGGCGCTGCGAGAAGGCCTGGTCCGCCTTCGTCAGGCGGCTGCGCCCGCGGGCGAACAGCGCCGAGACGCGCGTCGAGGAGCCGCCCTCGACCACCAGCATCACGTCGTCGCCATTGTCGAGCGACCCCTGCCACGCGCCGACGAAGCGCCCGAGCGGCGAATTGTCGTTGGCGGGTGCCGGCAGGGCCTCGGGCAGGCCGACGAAGCGCCATGGCACCGCGGCCGGGGGCATCGCGTCGCAGGCGAGCCGCGCGGGATCGGCGATCTCGACGAAGGCCACGATGCAGCCGCCATAGCGGCGCGCGAAGCCGCTGGTCAGCCCGATGCCGTGGCCGCGGAACGATGGCGGTCGATCGACCAGGACGTGCGGCACGCGTCGCGAGGCGAGCAGCGCGGCCACCGCCTCGCCCCGGCCGCCAGGGTCGAAGTCGTCGCCGTCGAAGAAGAACAGCATGACGCGCGTGTCGCGCACCGAGCCGAGGATGCGGAGAAGCTCGTCGCGGTTGCGCTCCGCGCGGGCGGGGTCGGCGGTCCTGCTGCCATAGGCGGCGGGCGCGGTCGCGATCACCGCCTCCGCGAGGCCCGGGGCGGAGGCGATCGCCGCGAGGGAGATCCAGCCCCCCGCGCTCTGGCCCGCGAGGACGACCCGGCGATAGCCGCGCGTGCGCAGGTCGCGGGTCGACGCGACGACCGCGGCCACGCCCGCGGCGACCGTGTCGCCCTGCGGCGCGCGCTCCAGCCGGAAGACGTCGTGCCCGGCGGCACGCATGACGTCGACGAAGGGGGGCGGCGTCGGGTCGGTCGGGCGCGGCGCGTCTCCGGCATGGCTCCACAGCACCGCACCGGCGGCGCGGGCCGGGCCCGCATGGCGCGCCACCCTGTCATCGGCCAGCATGCGCGCGCGCGACGGCTCGCCCTGTGCCGCGGGCGCCGCCTGCGGCGCAGGGCCCTGGCGGGCCGGGGGAGGCTGCTGGGCGTGCCCCGCGAGCGGCAGGGCAAGGACGAGCAGCAGCGGGAGGACGATCGCACCGCGCATGCGGCCGCGGCCTCCCCGCGTCAGTGCTTGTGGGAGTCGCCGCCGGCCTTGAACCTGGCGACGGCCTCGGGTGACGCCTCGGTCTGGAACTTCGCCTTCCAGGCGTCGTAGGGCATGCCGTAGACGATCTCGCGCGACTGGTCCTTGGTCAGCGCGACGCCCTTCGTGTCGGCGGCGTCCTTGTACCAGTTGGACAGGCAGTTCCTGCAGAACCCCGCCAGGTTCATGAGGTCGAGGTTCTGCACGTCCGTGCGGGTCCTGAGATGCTCGACCAGCCTGCGGAAGGCCGCGGCCTCGAGTTCGGTGCGCGTCTTGTCGTCCATCGCTGCCTCCGAGGGTACCTGCTTCGAGTATAGGGCGCGCATGGCAGGTCCGCCACGCGCGCGGATGCGCGGACGGCCACGCGATGGTCCATTATGCGGCCACGGCCGCCGGGGGAGGCGGCCAGGGGAGGCCAGCATGGCGCAACGCGACGACCGTCTCTTCCATCCATCCTTCGGCACGGACCCGTGGTGGTGGGAGGCCTGGCGCCCCGACATGGAGCGCGGCCGGCGAGACGTGCCGGCGCGCGCCGACGTGGCGCTGGTCGGCGGCGGCCTCGCCAGCCTGAACGCGGCGCTCGAGCTCGCGCGCACGGGCACGTCCTGCGTCGTGCTGGAGGCGAAGGCCTTCGGCATCGGCGCCAGCACGCGCAATGGCGGCGCGGTGAGCGCGGGGGTCAATGTCGGCAAGGGGCTGGGCGGCCTTCGCGGCGTCGAGGACGAGGCGGAGAAGCGCGCGCTGCTGGCCGACGCCGCCCAGGCGCTGGACCATCTCGAGACGGTGATCGCGCGCGAGGGCATCGACTGCGACTACGTGCGCTCGGGGCGCTTCTCCGGCGCCTTCACGCCCGCGCATTACCGCGCGCAGGAGAAGCAGTGCGAGCGCCTGAACGCCTTCGGCGGGTCCGAGGCGCGCATGCTGCCGCGCGACAGGCAGCGCGAGGAGATGGCGAGCGACTTCTACTTCGGCGGCATGCTCGTCGACCGCGCGGGAAAGCTGCATCCCGCGAAATACTATGGCGGGCTCCTCGCCGCCGCGGAGCGCGCCGGCGCGGTGCTGGTCTCCGGCGCGCCGGTCGAGCGCCTCGAGCGCGAGCCGGGTGGCTGGCGCGTGTCGACGCCGCGCGGCGAGCTGCGGGTGGAGAAGGTCTTCGTCGGAACCAACGGCTACACGGGCAAGGTGACGCCCGAGCTCCGGCGCCGCGCGATCCCTGTGGCGAGCCACATGATCGCGACCGAGGAGCTCGACCCCGCGCTCGCCGCGAGCCTCATCCCCAACGGCCGCACGCTCGGCGAGACGAAGCGCGTGCTCTGCTACTACCGCCTGTCGCCCGACGGCAGGCGCGTCCTCTTCGGCGGGCGTCCGCGCTTCACCGAGGTCGCGCCGGAGACCTCCGCGCGGCTCCTGCACGAGCTGATGGTCGAGCGCTTCCCGCAGCTTGCGGGCACGCGCATCACCCATGGCTGGATGGGCAACCTCGCCTTCGCCTTCGACCAGCTGCCGCACATGGGCGAGATCGACGGCATCCACTACGCGATGTGCTGCAACGGCAGCGGGGTCGGCATGCTCGGCTGGCTGGGCCAGCAATCCGCGCGCAAGATGCTCGGCGGCGGGAACCGGCAGAACGCCTTCGACGGCCGCCCCTTCCCGCGCCAGGCCTTCTACGGCGGCAATCCCTGGTTCCTGCCGATCGTCGGGGCCTGGTACCGCCACCTCGACCGCAAGGACCGCCGCGCAGCCGAGCGCGGCGAGGGCTAGGAGATCAGGAAAGCGCCGCGCGCAGCGCGCCGGCGAGTCGGTCCATCGCCTCCTGGCAGCGCGCACTCGCGAAGCGCGCGCGCAGCAGGCCGTGGATCGTGCCGGGCACGCGATCGAGCGTCGTCGGCACGCCCGCCTCGCGCAGCCGCGCGGCATAGGCCTCGCCCTCGACGCCCAGCGGGTCGTGCTCGGCGGTGAGCACGTAGGCGGGCGCGAGGCCGGACAGGTCGCGCGCGCGCATCGGCACGGCGACCGGGTCCTGCGTGTCCACGCGCCCCTCGAGGTACTTGTCCCAGTAGAAGCGCATGCCCTCGCGCGAGACGAAGGGGTCCTTGTTGTCCTCGTAGGCCGGCGTGTCCACGGCGGTGTCGAGGCAGGGATAGAGCAGCGCCTGCATGCGCGGCGCCGGCCGGCCGCGATCGCGGGCGAGCAGCGCAAGCGCCGCCGCGAGGCAGCCGCCCGCGCTGTCGCCGGCGATCGCCACGCGCGAGGTGTCCGCGTCGAGGAAGGCTTCGCTGCGCGCGATCCAGTCGAGCGCGGCGAGGCAATCCTCCGGCGCCGCGGGGAAGGGATTCTCCGGCGGCCGGCGGTAGTGCACGCTCGCGACCAGCGCGCCCGTCGCCTCGGCGAGGCTCCAGGTCACGGTGTCGTGCGTGTCGATGCTGCCGTTCACGAAGCCGCCGCCATGCATGTAGAGGATCACAGGGGGCCGCGAAGCGTCCTTGCGGCGATAGAGGCGCACGGGGATCTCGCGGCCGGGAAGCGCGATCGACCAGTCGCGCACCGCGAGCGTGTCGGGCCAGGGCCTGCGCCAGACGGCGCAGCGCCGGTCGAAGTTGTCGCGCCGCTCCTCGAGCGAGCGCGGCGGACGCGGCGGGCCGCAGACTTCCGTGATGCGCGACAGATACGCCTGCGTGCCCGGCTCGAAACCCATGGACCTGATCCCCCGATGCGATGAACCCGCACTTCACTCTGGCCGCATCGCCGCGCGTCGCGCAATATGCGCGCGGGGGGAGTTCGCTGGCATGACCACGCACGCAGGTCCGGTGCTCGAGGCGCTGGACGTCGAGAAGAACTTCGGCGCGTTCCGCGCGGTCGACGGGGTCTCCCTGTCCGTGCGGCGGGGCGAGTTCCTGACGCTGCTCGGGCCGAGCGGTTGCGGGAAGACGACGATGCTGCGCATGGCGGCGGGCTTCGAGTCCCCCGACCGCGGCACGATCCGCATCGAGGGCGCGGACGTCACCGGCGTGCCTCCCTATTCGCGCCAGCTCGGCTTCGTGTTCCAGAACCTCGCGCTGTTCCCGCACCTGACCGTCGGCGAGAACGTCGCCTTCGGCCTCGAGGTGCGGAAAGTCGCCAGGGCAGAGCAGGCGCGCCGCATCGAGGACTCGCTCCAGCTCGTCGGGCTGGCGGGCCATGCCGCGCGCCGCGTCCATGAATTGTCCGGCGGCCAGCGCCAGCGCGTCGCGCTGGCGCGCGCGCTCGTCATCCGGCCCGCCGTCCTGCTGCTCGACGAACCGCTCGGCGCGCTCGACCTCAAGCTGCGGCGCCAGCTTCAGCTCGAGCTCAAGGGACTGCAGCAGCGCACCGGCACGACCTTCGTCTTCGTGACGCACGACCAGGAGGAGGCGCTCACGATGTCCGACCGCATCGCGGTCATGAACGAGGGGCGCATCGAGCAGCTCGACGACGCGAGCGCGATCTACGACCGCCCGCGCACGCGCTTCGTCGCGCAGTTCATCGGCGACACCAACCTCTTCGACGGCAGCGTCGCCGCGGTCGATGGCGGCGAGGCCCGCATCGACATCCCGGCCCTCGGGGCGTCGGTCGCCATGGCCGCGCCCGCCGGCCTGCTGGCCGGAGACCGCGTCGCGCTCAGCGTGCGGCCGGAGAACCTGCGTCCCGCCGCGGACGGTCCGGGCCTCGCCGCGACGCTGCACGGGCGCGTCGCCGCGGGCGTCTATGCCGGCACGCACCACCGATTCCGCATCGAGGCCCGGGGGCGCGAGTTGCTGCTCGCCCTGCCCGCGCGCCCCGACCGTCCCCCGCCCTTCGCCCCAGGCGACGAGGTCGAGGTCGGCTGGGATGCCTCGCGCGCGACCCTCATCAAGGCGAACTGAACGGAGGATCCGACCATGACACGCCGAAACCTATTGGCCGCCACGGCGACGCTCGCGGCCACGCTCGCCCTCGCCACGCCCGCCCTCGCCCAGGGACGCGGCGAGATCGTGATGGGCGCCTGGGGCGGCGGCACCAGCGCGACCTGGAGGACGGGCGTGGGCGAGCCCTTCACCGCGCGCACGGGCATGCCGGTGCGCATCAACGAATGGCCGGACCCCGAGCCGCAGCTGCGCGCGCAGGCCGCGAACCCGCAATACAACATGGCGATCGCGACCTACTTCAACGCCGCCAACCTGCATCGCGACGGCCTGCTGGAGACCTTCGACGCGAAGGACATCCCCGCGCTCGCGACCGTCCCCGACGCCTACGTGCTCAAGGCCCCCGACGGCAAGGTCATCGGCATCCCCGCCTATTTCCAGTACTACGGGATCGCCGTGAACACCGACCTCGCGAAGACGTCGGACTTCCAGTCCTGGAACGACCTCGCGGCGGCGAAGTGGAAGGGCAAGCTCTCGGTCACGCGGCCGATCTACGCCTCCACCTACGACCTCGTCATGTTCGCGAAGATCGCGGGCGGCGACGAGAAGAACATCGCGCCCGGGCTGCCGCTGATGAAGGCGCTCGGGGCCAACGCGGTCAACGTCTACAACTCGATGGCGCAGCTCAACACGCTGCTCACCCGCGGCGAGGTCACCGCGGCGCCCTACTACGTGACCCGCGTCTGGGGCCTGAAGGAGCAGGGGGCGAAGAACGTCGACTTCGTGCTGCCGAAGGAAGGCGGCCTCATGCTGCCGTACCTGCTGATCGTGCCGAAGAACGCGAAGCACAGGGACGCCTACATGGCCTTCCTGAACTTCCAGCTCGAGCCGCAGCAGCAGCTGAAGATGCTCGACCTGTCCGGCTACCTGCCCTTCAACTCGACCGCGCAGCTCGAGAAGAAGGACGTCGACCGGATCGGCATGCCGCTGAAGGACCTGCTGGCCAGGCTCTACCAGCCGGACTGGGAGGTCGTCGCGCGCACGCACAAGGAGCGCATCGACCTCGTCGAGCAGCTCCTGTCGCGCTGAGCGCGGGGCCCGCGGGACAATGGTGACGACATGAGGTTCGGCCGGCTCGCCTGGCTCCTCATGCTGCCGCTGGCGGCGGTGCTCGGGCTGTTCCTCGTCAGCCTGGGCGCCCTCGTCTGGTCCTCCTTCGCGGGCGCCGACGGCGTGCCCAAGCTCGACCTCTACGCGAGGTTCTTCGCGCGCCGCGACTACGTCGACGTGCTCGTGCGCACGCTCTGGGTCGCGGGGCTGACGACGCTGGTCAGCCTCGCGATCGGATATCCGGTCGCCTGGGCGGTGGCCCGCCACAAGGGTCGGCGCGACTGGCTGCTCGTGCTCATCATCCTGCCATGGCTGGTGAGCGTGGTCGTGCGCACCTATGGCTGGATCGTGATCCTCGGCAACCGCGGGCTCCTCAACGCGTTCCTCGGCTGGCTCGGCGTCGTCGACACGCCGCTCAAGCTGATGTTCAACACGACGGGCATCGTGATCGGCCTCGTGCACGTGTTCTGCCCGTTCATGATCCTCGCGATCCTAGCCGTGTTCCTGCACCTCGAGCGCTCGCTCGAGGAGGCGAGCATGAGCCTGGGCGCCGGGCCGTGGCAGACCTTCCGCAAGGTGATCTGGCCGCTCTCGCTGCCCGGCGTGATCTCGGGGACGATGATCGTCTACCTGATGGCGACGGGCGCGATCGTGACGCCGCTGCTGCTGGGCGGACTGCGCGACCGCATGCTCGGCACGCAGATCTACCAGGAGATGTTCCAGGTCTTCGACTTCCCGAGGGCCGCCACGATGGCCGTCATCCTCACCGCCACCGCGCTTGCCGTGGTGCTTCCGCTCGGGATGCTGGAGCGGCGGGTGTCGCGCAACCTGAAGGGCGCGTCGTGATGCCCTGGACCGCCGCCGGGCGGACACTCGTCGCGGCCGTGCTGCTCTTCCTGCCGGCCCCGATCGTCATCGTCGTGATGTCGAGCTTCACGGCGCGCGGATACATCTCCTTCCCGCCGGGCGAGCTGTCGCTGCGCTGGTACGCCGAGTTCCTCGCCAGCCCCGACTGGCTGATGAGCCTCGTCGTCAGCCTCGTGCTCGCCGCCCTCGCCGCCGCGTTCTCGACGCTGATCGCCTTCCTCGGCGCGCTCGTCTTCACGCGCAAGCGCTTCCCCGGCGCCGCCGGCTTCGAGACGCTGGTGCTCCTGCCGCTGATCTTCCCGCACGCGGCGCTCGGCGTCGTCATGCTCGGCATGGCCGGGATGTTCGGCTGGACCGGGCGCTTCCCCGGCCTGCTGCTCGCCCATGTCATCATGACGGTGCCCTATGCGTGGCGGCCGATCGTCTCCAGCCTGCGCAAGCTCGACCTGTCGACGGAGGAGGCGGCGATGAGCCTCGGCGCGCGCCCTCTCTACGTCTTCAGGCGCGTGACCCTGCCGCTGCTGCGCCCCGGCCTCGTCACCGCGCTGCTCTTCACCTTCATCATCTCCTTCGACGAGGTGACGGTGAGCCTCTTCCTCGTCGGGCCCGACGTGACGACGCTGCCCGTCCGGATCTTCGCCCATATCCAGGACAGCGGCAGCCCGGTGATCGCGGCGATCTCGACCGTCCTGGTCGCGCTGACCGTCCTCGTCGTCCTGCTGCTCGACCGGCTGATCGGCCTCGAGCTCTTCGTCGAATCCGAGCAGAGGCGGCGCCCGGCCTGATGCCGGGCGCGGCGCTCACTCCGCGGCGAGGCGATGTCGCGCGTCGCGCGCGGCGCCGGCGGGATCGCGCGTCGCGGGGTCGCCCCAGCCGCCGCCGCCACCCGTCTCCAGCACGAGCAGGTCGCCCTGGCGCAACGTCGCGGCGTCCTTGGACTTGAGCTCGACCTGCTGGCCGTCGCGGATCACGCGGCACCCGCCGAGAGCGCCGGGCATGCCGCCGCCGAGGCCGGACGCGGCGACGCGGAACCGGTCCGCGTAGATCGAGAAGCGCACGCCGTCGCGCAGGATCCGGTAGACCCGGCGCGAGCCGTTACCGCCGCGGTGGTGGCCCGCGCCGCCCGTCCCCGGGCGCATCGCGTAGGACTCGATCTCGAAGAAGTCGAAGTCCATGTCGAGGCTCTCGACCGGCACGTTGGTGCAGTTCGAGAGCGGGCCCGCCACCGCGTCGCAGCCATCGCCGCGCGACGAGGCGCCATACCCGCCGTTGTGGATCTCGAGGTAGACGCGGTAGCGCCCCTCGTGGAGGTAGCTGAGGCAGGTCGCGACCGTCGAATCGAAGCCGCAGGCGATCACCCGGTCGGGGATCGCCTGGCCCATCGCGCGCAGCACGGCGTCGTAGGCGCGGTAGATCGCCTCCATGCGCGCGCGCACGGGCGCCGGGAAGCGCGGGTTGAGGAGCGAGCCCTCGGGCGCCTTGATGCGGATGGCGCGCCGCGCGCCCTCGTTGAACGGCACGTCGGCACCGGTGAGGATCCCCTTGAGGCAGCCCAGCGTCGACGAGACCGTGGAGGCGAAGGGCGCATTGAG
>CANMWW010000042.1 GCA_947500965.1 Alphaproteobacteria bacterium | reverse complement strand
GCGCGCGTGCGCGCCCTGGTCGACGCGCGCCGCAAGGTGGTGGGCATCTGCTTCGGGCACCAGCTCGTGGCGCATTGCCTCGGCGCGCCGGTCGGGCGCGCGCCCGGCGGCTGGCACGCCGGCCGCTTCGACTACGACTGGCACGGGCCGGTCGCGGGCGCCGGCGCGCTGCCGCCGCGCCTGGGCCTGCATGCCGTCCACCAGGACCAGGTCCTCGCGCTGCCCGAGGGCGCGCGCCTCCTCGCCTCGAGCCCGACCTGCCCCGTCGCCGCCTTCGCGCTCGGCGACCACGTGCTCTCGTTGCAGCAGCACCCGGAGTTCGATGGCGGGATCGTGGCCAACCTGCTCGAGCTGCTGCGCCCGGCACTCGGCGAGGATGCCTACGCGACCGGCCGGCGCAGCCTCGCGCCCAGCCACGACGGCGGGCGCCTCGGCGCCGCGATCGCGGCCTTCGTGGCCGCGCCGGGCTAGCGCGCGGCGAAGCGCGCGTCGCCCTCGAGCGGATAGAGCGGCACGCGCCGGTTGCGGTAGGTGAACGTCGCCAGGTCCGCCGTCGTGACGCCCGCGGTGGCGATCCAGATCATCTCCCGCGCGATGGGCTCCATCGCCGGCCGCGGCGAGTGGACGCCCTTGGCGACGATCACCTTCATGCGCGTCGGCTCGATGCCGATCGAGCGGAACTGCTGGAGGCTCGAGGAACCCGCGGGCTCGGTGGTCAGCAGGATCGCGTAGCCGTCGTCGGTCGCGATCGCGGCGCTGGGGCCGTCGTCGTAGAAGCGGAAGCCGCCATGGCTGGGGCCCGTCTCCTCGTAGCGGCCATCGGACAGGCCGGTCACCACGCCCTCCACCGCGAAGGGCGCGCCATGGCGGCCATCGATCCGGCCGCCGACGGCGATCCGCACGCGCCCGCCGACGCCGGCCGCCTGGCAGGCCCTGACGCCCTCGGCGTCGCAGAGCCCCTGCAGCAGGTCGCGCACGCCGAGCCGCCGCGCGGCATGGAGGATGAACGTCGAGTCCCCGGGGCTTCCGCCGCCGACATTGTCGCCGACGTCGAAGAGCACCACGGGCCCGGCCGCGGCGGCCATGGCGCGCGCGAGCGCCTCGTCGACCGGCGTGCCGCCCTGGTTGAGGGCCGCGCGCAGCGACCAGGCCGCCTCGGCGAGCCGGTCGGCGACGTCGTCGGCGAGCGCCTGGTCGCCATCGGCGATCGCGACGAAGGACATGCCCATCTCGGCGACGTCGGCATAGGGATAGCCCTCGACGACGCTGACGGAGAGGACGCCCGGGCGCGCGCGCTGCGCGGCGGCGACGCGCAGCAGCTCGGACATCGGGTGGTCGCTCGTGCCCTGGTTCAGGATGTTGACCAGCAGCGGCGGCATGCGCAGCGCCGAGCGCGGCCGGATCCCGCCGCGCACCATGCGGATCACGAGGCGCGCGCAATGCAGCGCCTGCTCGCGCGCGTCGACATGCGGGTTGGTCTGGTAGACCGTCGTGACGTCGGCGCTGGAGACCATCTGCGGGGAGATGTTGGCGTGCATGTCGAGCGCGAGCCCGATCGGGACCTTCGGCCCCACGAGCTCGCGCACGCGGCGCACGAGCTCTCCATCCGCGTCGGGCCAGGTCTCCGCGACCGCCGCGCCGTGCTGGGGCAGCAGCACCGCGTCCCAGGGCCCGCCCGCGCGGATCGCGCCGACGACACGATCGAGGATGTGGGAGATCGCCTCGTGCGTCATCGCGCCCATCGGGGTCAGGCGCGTGAAGACCAGCGGCACCAGCTCGACCTCCGGATCCTCCTTCGCCGCGGCGAAGAAGCCGGCCAGCGTCGACTGCGAGCTCTCGTACTCCGCGCGGATCGCATCGCCCTCGAGGATGCCCGAGGCGCGCCAGCGGTCGAGGCTCGCGGGCACCGTCGAGAAGGTGTTGGATTCGTGCTGGAACCCTGCGGTGGCTATGCGGATCATGCGCGTGTCCCTCCCCGGACGGCAGCGAGGATGCACCGCTGCGGGCGCGCCGGCCAAGCGCACGGCCATGCCGGTTCGCGCAGCGAAACGGGGCGACGGGGCGACGGGCAGGCGCGCGGCCGGGCTGCGTCCGACCGGGCCGATGCGCTAGCCTGCGGGCCATGCAGCGAAACCCCCTCTCCGGTCCCGACGCGTGGCACGGGCGCGACATCGCCGCCTCGCGCCGCTGGATCCGCGACCTCGATGGCCCGACCGTCGCCCGGCTCGAGGAGGCCGTCGCGGCGCTGCGCGGCAGGCCCTGGCGCGAGGTGACGCGCGAGGACTTCGCGATCCCCGCCCTCGACGGGTTGCTGGCCGGCATCGCCGAGGAGCTCGAGCACGGCAGCGGCATCGTCAAGCTGCGCGGGCTGCCGGTCGATCGCCTCGGCGAGGAGGACCTGCGCCGCCTGCTCTTCGGCCTCGGGTCGCGCCTCGGCACGCCGCGCTTCCAGAACCGCAGTGGCGAGCTGATGCGCGCGATACGCGACGAGGGCGCGCATGTCGGGCGCACCTATGGCCAGCTCGAGGTGGGCGGGACGGGCAAGGCCTTCCTGTCCTCCTACGCGCGCACGCTGACCAATGGCGCGCTGCGATTCCACACGGACCGGACCGACGTCGTCGGCCTGCTCTGCGTGCGCCAGGCGCGCGCGGGCGGCACCAGCCGCCTCGTGTCGACGCCCGCGATCCACAACGCGATGCTGGAGCGCCGCCCCGACCTGCTCGACGAGCTCTTCGGCGACTACTGGCGCAGCCGCTTCGGCGAGGAGGGCGAGACGCGCGACAGCGTCTACCGCCTGCCCGTCTTCGGCCTGCGCGACGGCAGGTTCACCTCGCATTTCTCGCTGACCTTCATCGAGGCCGCGCAGCTGGTCGATGGCGTCCCGCGGCTGACGAAGCGCCAGCAGGAGGCGATCGACATGCTGCTCGCGCTGGCCGAGGAGCTCTGCTTCGAGATGGTGCTGGAGCCGGGCGACCTGCAGCTGGTCAACAGCCATGTCACGTACCATGGCCGCACGCCCTTCGAGGACGACGCCGCGAGCGGGCGCGACCGGCTGCTGCTGCGGATCTGGCTGTCGATGCCCGGCAACCGCCCCCTCCCCGCGGGCCACGAGGTCCTCTGGGGCGAGGTCGAGGCCGGCCGGCCGCGCGGCGGCATCGGCCAGGCGGCGGCGACCAGCGGCGCCTGAAGAGGCGCGGCACCGGTCGCGCCGGCCAGCGACGACGGCTGCATTTCGGGGCGATCGAAGGCGGGCCGCGAACCGTATCGGCACAATCTGCCCGACCTCGCGTTTGGCGAGGCTGCCCGCGCGGGACGATAGTCCCACGGGAGAAATGGACTTGCGCGTGTCGCCTTGTCCATCGCCATCGACGCTCCGGCGCCTTCGCGTGCCGCGATGCCGCAGCAACCTCGGGGGTTGGATCCTATGGACGAGCAGAACGGGGCGCGCCTGCCCTATCGGCGCATGCTGGCGCTCATGCGCTACCGTGGACTCGTGCCCGGCGACGCCGCCGCTTCCATGGGCGAGCAGCAGAAGCAGTTCGAGGACGTCGTCGGGAAGATGCTCGAGGACCATGCGCGTGCCGTCGAGCGCCTGACGGCGCAGGCCGTGTCGCAGATCCCGAACCAGGCGGCGCGCGACCTCGTGTCCGGCACGATCGGCGCCCAGTTCGAGATGCAGCGCCAGGCCATGGAGATCGCGCTCCGCCAGGCCGAGGACATGGCCTCGCACGCATGGCGCGCCTATGGCGACTTCGCCGCCATGCTCGGCCGGTCCGGCCTCGCGCCGACCAAGCACGAGCCGCGGAAGTGAGCGCGGCCCCCAAGGCCTCGAAGGCGCCCAGGAAGCGCCTCAACATAGCCCTCCAGGGCGGTGGCGCGCATGGCGCCTATGCATGGGGCGTCCTCGACCGCCTCCTCGAGGAGGAAAGCATCGAGATCACGGGCCTGTGCGGCACGTCGGCGGGCGCCATGAACGCGGCCGTCGTGGCATACGGCCTCGCGAAGGGCGGCAACGCGGGCGCGCGCGAGGCCCTGACGACGTTCTGGACGCGCATCTCCGAGGCCGCGAAGCAGGGCCCGCTGCAGCCATCCTTCATGGACAGGATGATCGGGACGGGCAACCTCGACTTCTCGCCCGGCTGGATGTTCCTCGACTTCATCGGGCGGCTGTTCTCGCCGTACCAGCTCAATCCCGGGAACATCAATCCGCTGCGCGACGTGCTGCAGGGCTGCGTCGACTTCGAGTTCCTGAAGCGCAACGCGGTCGCGAAGCTCTTCGTCTGCGCGTCCAACGTCACGACGGGCCGGCACCGCGTGTTCCAGGACGAGGAGGTCGGGGTCGACGCGGTCCTGGCATCCGCGTGCCTGCCCTTCCTGTTCCAGGCCGTCGAGATCGACGGCCAGCACTACTGGGATGGCGGCTACATGGGCAACCCGCCGCTGTATCCGCTCTTCTACAACACGGATACGCCGGACGTGCTGATCGTCCAGATCAACCCGGTGTCCATCCCCGAGGTACCGCGCACCGCGCAGGCGATCCTCGATCGCATCAACACGCTCAGCTTCAACTCGAGCCTGATGCGCGAACTCCGCGCGATCCACTTCGTCACGAAGCTGATCGACAAGGGGTTCACGGATGGTGGCCGCCTCCGGCGCATCAACATCCATACCGTCGACGCGGAGGAACATCTCTCGCGCCTAGGCGTCTCCTCCAAGCTCAACGCCGACATCGGGTTCCTGCGCAGCCTCCACGAGGTCGGCCGCGCGAAGGCCGACGCGTTCCTGCGCGACCACGCCGACAAGATCGGCGTCATGTCCTCGACCGACATCGAGGCGAAATTCCTCTAGGAGAGAGACAACATGAACAAGGAAGAGGTCCTGCGCCTCCCCTCGATGCCGGCGGCCAGCCCGAGCTATCCGTTCGGGCCGTATCGGTTCGTGAACCGCGAGTACTTCATCGTCGTCTACGAGTCCGATCCCCGGGCGGTGCGCGCGGCCGTGCCCGAGCCGCTCCAGCCCGTCCCGGAAGGGCTCGTCTTCTACGAGTGGATCCGGATGCCCGACAGCTCGGGCTTCGGCGACTACACGGAATCGGGTGTCGTCATCCCGTGCACCTACAAGGGACAGGCCTGCAACTTCGTCTCGCAGATGTACCTCGACTGCGAGCCGCCGATCGCCGCGGGACGCGAGATCTGGGGCTTCCCAAAGAAATACGGGAACCCGAAGCTGGAGATCACGTCCGACACGCTAACCGGGACGCTGTCCTACGCGGGCCAGGCCGTCGCCATGGGCACCATGGCCTACAAGCACGAAAGCCTGTCGCGCGAGCCGGCCAAGACGATCTCCTCGCTCACCAAGACGCAGGTCAACCTGAAGCTCATCCCGGACGTCGACGGCAAGCCGAAGATCGCGCAACTCGTCCGCTACGCCCTGACCGACATCACCGTGAAGGGGTCGTGGACCGGGCCGGCGCGGCTCAGCCTCGTCCCGCACGTGAACGCGCCCGTCGCCGACCTGCCGGTCCGCAACGTGCTCGGTGGCCGTCACTTCATAGCCGACCTCACGCTGCCCTACGGCAGCGTGCTGCACGACTACCTGGCGTGACGCGGCAGCCGCGATGACCGGCGACGACCGCAAGCCCTCGCCCTGGCGCGAGCAGCAGCCGCCCGAGTGGGAGAAGCTCGCCGAACCGCTGCGCAAGCTGGCGCGGGAGAACCCGGATGCGTTCGCCGACGCCCTGCGCGGCCTCATCGCCGGGAAAGCCGGAAGACAATAGTCACCCCCACCGGGGTCGAACCAAGGCAAGAGGAGAACGTCAATGTTGAAGGGCAAGGTCGCCATCGTCACGGGCTCCACCAGCGGCATCGGGCTAGGGATCGCCGAGGCCTTCGCAGGCGCCGGCGCGAGCGTCGTCCTGAACGGGTTCGGCGACGCGGCGGAGATCGAGGCGACGCGCTCGAGCGTCGCCTCGCGCCATGGCGTGACGGCGACCTATTCCGGAGCCGACATGTCGAAGCCCGCCGCCATCTCGGGCATGGTGGCGGACGCGATCCGCGACCACGGGAAGGTCGATATCCTCGTCAACAACGCGGGCATCCAGTTCGTGGCGCCGATCGACGAGTTCCCCGAGGCGAAGTGGGATGCGATCCTCGCGATCAACCTGTCCTCGGCCTTCCACGCGACCAAGGCCGTGCTGCCCGGCATGAAGCAGCGCAAGTGGGGGCGGATCATCAACGTCGCCTCCGCCCACGGGCTCGTGGCGTCGGCGTTCAAGTCCGCCTATGTCGCGGCGAAGCACGGCGTCGTCGGCCTGACGAAGGTGACCGCGATGGAGACCGCCGAGGACGGCATCACCTGCAACGCGATCTGCCCGGGCTATGTCTGGACGCCGCTCGTGCAGAAGCAGATCCCCGAGCAGGCGAAGGCGCACGGCATGTCCGAGGAGGAGGTCGTGCGCAAGGTGCTGCTCGCCAACCAGCCGAACAAGCGCTTCGCGACGGTCGAGGAGATGGGCGCGCTGGCCGTGTTCCTCTGCGCCCAGGGCGCGGCGTCGATGACCGGCACCGCCCTGCCCGTCGACGGCGGCTGGACCGCGCATTGACGCGAGGCGCGCGCGCCGCACGCGCGGCGCCGCGACCTCAACCGCCGACGTGCAGGCCGGGGGCCTCCTGCCCGGTGCTGGCGACGTATTCGGTGTAGCCGCCGCCATATTCGCGCGCGCCGTCGGCGACGAGCTCGAGGACGCGGTTCGAGAGCGCCGCGAGGAAGCGGCGGTCGTGCGAGACGAAGAGCATCGCGCCCTCGTAGGAGGCGAGCGCCGCGACCAGCATCTCCTTGGTCGCCATGTCGAGGTGGTTGGTGGGCTCGTCGAGCACGAGGAAGTTCGGCGGGTCGTAGAGCATGCGCGCCATGACGAGGCGCGCCTTCTCGCCGCCCGAGAGCACGCGGCACTTCTTCTCGACCTCGTCGCCGGAGAAGCCGAAGCAGCCCGCGAGCGTGCGCAGCGAGCCCTGGTTGGCGCGCGGGAACGCATCCTCCAGGGATTCGAGCACGGTGCGGTCGCCCGCCAGCAGCTCCATCGCGTGCTGCGCGAAATAGCCCATCCTGACGCTGCCGCCGATGGTGACGCTGCCCGCGTCGGGCTGCGCCGTGCCCGCGACCAGCTTGAGCAGCGTCGACTTGCCCGCGCCGTTGACGCCCAGCACGCACCAGCGCTCGCGCCGGCGGATGCGGAAGTCGAGCCCGTCGTGGATGGCGCGGCTGCCGTAGCGCTTGGCCACGCCGCGCAGGATGGCGACGTCGTCGCCCGAGCGCGGCGCATTCGGGAACTCGAACGACACGGACTGGCGGCGCTTGGGCGGCTCGACGCGCTCGATCTTCTCCAGCTTCTTGACGCGGCTCTGCACCTGCGCGGCGTGCGAGGCGCGCGCCTTGAACCGCTCGATGAAGGAGATCTCCTTGGCGAGCATCGCCTGCTGGCGCTCGAACTGCGCCTGCTGCTGGCGCTCGTCGATGGCGCGCTGGCGCTCGTAGAACTCGTAGTCGCCGGAATAGGACTTGAGCTCGCCGCCGTCGATCTCGATCACCTTGGAGACGACGCGGTTCATGAACTCGCGGTCGTGCGAGGTCATCAGCAGCGCGCCCTCGTGCGCGGCGAGGAAGCCCTCGAGCCAGATCAGGCTCTCGATGTCGAGGTGGTTGCTCGGCTCGTCGAGCAGCATGACGTCGGGGCGCATGAGCAGGATGCGCGCCAGCGCGACGCGCATCTTCCAGCCGCCCGACAGCACGCCGACGTCGCCATCCATCATCTCCGCCGAGAAGCTCAGCCCCGCGAGGATCTCGCGCGCCCGCGCCTCGAGCGCGTAGCCGCCGAGTTCCTCGAACCGCGCCTGCACCTCGCCGTAGCGCTCGACGACGGCCTCGAGCTCGTCGGCGCGACCGGGGTCCTCCATCGCGGCCTCGAGCGCGCGCAGCTCGGACGCCACCGCGCTGACCGCGCCGGCGCCCTCCATGACCTCCGCCACGGCGCTGCGCCCCGCCATCTCGCCCACGTCCTGCCCGAACAGGCCGACCGTCGTGCCGCGGTCGACGATCACCTGCCCCTCGTCGGGCTGCTCCTCGCCGGTGATCATCCGGAAAAGCGTGGACTTGCCCGCGCCGTTGGGGCCGACGAGGCCGACCTTCTCGCCGCGCTGCAGCGCCGCGGAGGCCTCGAGGAAGAGGATCTGGCGGCCATTGCGCTTGCTGAGGCTGTCGAGGCGGATCATGGGGACCTGGAGGGATGGGGCGGCTGGCCGGTCGCGGCCACGCGGGGCTGCCGCTTAGCCCAAGTCGCGCCGCGGCGGAAGCGCCGCCTTCCAAAGGCGCGGCGGGACGCTAGGATGCCGCCCCGGGGCAGGAGCGGAGGAAGCGATGCAGGGCAGCGGGACGACGACGCGCGACGCGCGGGGCGACTGGCGTCCGGCCGAGCCGATCGCGCTGCCGCCGACCATCGCCTGGCCGCCGCGGCCGCGCGCGATCGCGCGCTGGCTCCTCGGCTTCCCAGGCTATCTCTGGCCGATGAACGCGCTCTGGCTGGCGACGACGCTTGCCACCTGGGCGTGGCTGACGCCCGACCTCGCGACGATGCGGCAGTTCGAGGCGGGATGGATCGCGGCGATCCTGCTGCGCAACCTGGCGCTGGTCTCGCTGCTGTTCGGCGGGCTGCACCTCTACTTCAACGTCCTGCGCCTGCAGGGCGACGAGCGGCGCTTCTCGACCCAGCCGCTCGCCAGGGGCAGCGCGCGCTTCCTCTTCCGCGACCAGGTGCGGGACAACATGGCGCGCACGCTGGGCGTCGGCGTGCCGACGATCACGGCCTGGGAGGCGCTCACCTGGTGGCTCTTCGCCAATGGCCATGTCGGCGTGGTCGGGCCGGAGACCGGCGCCCTCGCCTTCTGGGCCTGGTTCGTCTTCCTGCTGCTGGCGGCGCCGGTGATCCACGCCGTGCATTTCTACTTCGTGCACCGGCTGCTGCACTGGAAGCCGCTCTACCGGCACGTCCACTCGACCCACCACCTCAACGTCGAGGTCGGGCCGTGGTCGGGCCTGGCCATGCACCCGGTCGAGCAGGTGCTCTACTTCTCGACGGTGGTCGTGCAGTGGCTGCTGGCGCTGCACCCCGTGAACGCGCTGTTCCAGATCCATGTCGCGGCGTTCAGCCCCGCGCTCGGGCATAGCGGCTTCGAGAAGCTGATGATCGGCCGCAGGCTCGGCGTCGACAGCGGAAACTACTTCCACTACCTCCACCACCGGCATTTCGAGTGCAACTACGGCGGCAGCCTCGCGCCGCTCGACAAGCTCTTCGGCACGTTCCACGACGGCTCGGCCGAGGCGCAGGCGCGGATGCGCGCGCGCATGCGCGCGCGGCACGGCTAGCCGGAGGAGCGACCGGCGGACAGCGAGGCAAGCACGTCGAGCAGGTCCGGGATCTCGACCGGCTTCTGGAGGATGCGCACCGGGATGCGCCGCTCGCCCTCGGTGATCGCCCTCCAGAAGCCCGTCATCAGGACGACAGGCAACCCGGGCCAGCGGGCCTGCACGGCGTCGAGCAGCTGGTAGCCGGACATGTCAGGCATCGAGATGTCCGACACGACCGCGTCCCACGGCTTCGCCGCAAGCAGGTCGAGCGCCGCGAAGCCCGAGGCGCAGGCTTCGGCCTCGTGTCCCCTGATCACCAGGCCCTCGGACATCGCCTCGGCCAAGTCGGGGTCGTCGTCGACCACGAGGATCCTCAGCCGCGGCGAGGCCTGCGCGGTCGGCCCGGGTGCGTCACCGGCGTCCAACGAGGCCGGTGGCAGGCTGAATTGGAAGATGGTCGCGCCGCGCGAACGCTCGACGAAGACATGG
>CANMWW010000041.1 GCA_947500965.1 Alphaproteobacteria bacterium | reverse complement strand
GGCATGATCGTCCGCCGGTACCGCCGCCGCGACCGGCGCCGGCGCGACAGGCTCGGATGCGCCGAAGCGACCGTGCTGGCCATAGAGTTCGCGCGCGCGCGCGCGCAGGTCGTCGTCGTAGGACGGCGCCGCGGGAGGAGGGGGCGCCTCGCTGGGCCCGGCATCGAAGCCGCCGGCGACCGGGGCCGCCGCCACCGGCGCGCCCTGGACGTCGCCATCCTCTTGGCGCCGACGCCTGCCGCCGCGCCTGCCGCGCCTGCGCCTGCGGCCTTCCTCGTCGCCTTCGCCGCGCGGGGCACGCTGGCCCGAGCCCTCGGCGCCGGGGGCCGCCTGGTCAGCCTGTCCGGTCGAGGCCTCGGCGAATTCGCCGCCCTCGGACATCGGCACCGCGGCCTGCGGCATCGCCTGGTCGCCAGCGTCCTCGGCGGCGGGGAAGTCGCCGCGCGGGCCTTCGCCCTGCGGCGCGAAGCCGTCCTCGCGCCCGCGGGCGCCGCGCCCGCGGCGACGGCGCCGGCGCCGGCCGCGCCCGCCCCCGTCACCGCCCTCGCCCTCGGGTTGCTCGTCGCCGCGCGGCTCGCGCGACCAGCGCGCGGGCTGCTCGGCGGGTTCTCCGCCGAACTCGCCCTGCGTCCTGGCCTCGTCCGCCATCGCGGCAGGCGCCGCGTCGGGGGAGGCCTCCGCTGGAGCGTGCTCGGCGCCGGCGCGCACCGGCGCCGGGCCGGTCTCGCCGCGCTCGCGCTGGCGCACCCGCTCGAGCCTGAAGTTCGGCGGCACGAGCGTGTCGTCCGGCTCGAAGGCGATCTCGAGGCCGTGGCGCTGCTCGATCGCGGACAGGGTCGCGCGCTTGTGGTTGAGGATGTAGACGGCGACGCCCGCCGGCACCGAGACCTTGAGGGCCGCGGCGCGCGACTTCATGCCCTCCTCCTCGATGCCGCGCAGGACGCGCAGCGCCGCGGACTCGGTCGAGCGGATGAAGCCGCTGCCGCCGCAATGCGGGCACTTCTGCGAGGACACCTCCTCGAGGGAGGGGCGCAGGCGCTGGCGCGACATCTCCAGCAGGCCGAAGGACGAGATGCGGCCGATCTGGATGCGCGCGCGGTCCGTGCGCATCGCCTCCTTCAGCCGGCGCTCGACCTGCGCGATGTGTCGGTTGTCCTCCATGTCGATGAAGTCGATGACGATCAGGCCCGCGAGGTCCCGCAGCCTGACCTGGCGGGCGACCTCGTCGGTGGCCTCCAGGTTGGTCTTGAGCGCGGTCTCCTCGATGTGCCGCTCGCGCGTGGCGCGGCCCGAGTTGACGTCGATCGCGACCAGCGCCTCGGTCTGGTTGAGCACGATGTAGCCGCCCGAGCGCAGGCGCACCGTGTTGTCGTGCATCTCGTCGAGCTGCGCCTCGACCTGGTGGCGCTGGAACAGGGGCGCCTGCGGGTCGTCGTAGAGCCGGATGCGTTCTGCGTGGTCCGGCATCAGCATGCGCATGAACGAGCGCGCGGCCTCGAAGCCCTCGCGGCCCTCGACCTGGATCTCGTCGATGTCGCGCGAGTAGAGGTCGCGGATCGAGCGCTTGATCAGCGAGCCTTCCTCGTAGACGAGCGCCGGCGCGCGCGAGTTGAGCGTGAGATCGCGCACGTCGTCCCAAAGGCGCATCAGGTACTCGTAGTCCCGCCGGATGTCGGGCTTGGCGCGTTCCATGCCGGCCGTGCGCAGGATCACGGCCATGCCGTCCGGCACCTCCAGGTCCTGCATGATCTCCTTGAGGCGCTTGCGGTCCTGCTGCGAGGTGATGCGGCGAGAGATGCCACCGCCGCGCGTCGTGTTCGGCATCAGCACGCAGTAGCGGCCGGCGAGGGAGATGTAGGTCGTGAGCGCCGCGCCCTTGGTGCCGCGCTCCTCCTTCACGACCTGGACCAGCAGCACCTGGCGGCGCTTGATGACTTCCTGGATCTTGTAGTGCCGCATCGGCTTGAAGCGGCGGCGGCGCGTCTCGGACGTCTCCTCGTCCTCGTCGTCGTCCTCGTCCTCGTCCTCGTCGTCGTCGGCATGCTCGCCACCGACCGACTCGGGCTTCGCCGGGGGCTGCACGGCCTCGGACCCCGCGTCGCGCGGCAGGGGCTCGCCCGCGGCCATGGCCTCGGCGTCGGCCGAGGGCGCGGCCTCCACGGGTTCGCCGACGACCGGTTCGGGGCCGGAGAGGCGCGGCGACTCGATGTCGAGCGCCACCGGGCGTTCCTCGCCGGAGGGAGCGGGCGACTCGGGCGCGCCGGCGCCCGCGGGCGCATCGCCCTCGGATGCGAGCGGCGTGACCGGAAGGGTGCTGGCCGCATCGGCCGGCGCCTCGGCGGAGGGGGCGGGAGGCTGGTCCCCGGCCTCGCCGCGCCGCGCGCCGCGCTCGTCCTGCGCGTCGTCGTCCTCGTCGTCGCGCTCGGCGAGGCGGCGCTCCTCGGCCATCAGCGCCTCCCGGTCCGCGACCGGGATCTGCCAGTAGTCGGGATGGATCTCGCCGAAGGCGAGGAAGCCGTGGCGGTTGCCGCCGAACTCGACGAAGCAGGCCTGGAGCGAAGGCTCTACCCGCGTGACCTTCGCGAGGTAGATGTTGCCCTTGACCTGCTTCTTGGTGCTCGTCTCGAAGTCGTATTCCTCAAGACGGTTGCCGCTGACGACGACGACCCGGGTCTCTTCCGAGTGGGTCGCGTCGATGAGCATCTTCTTTGCCATGTGTGGGATGTCTCCGCGATGGGGGTGGCGGAGCGCCGGCATGGAGGACGTAGATCGCGCGTCGCGCGATGCTCGGTATCGTTCTCCCGGCGCCCAGCCGGATGGCGACAGCCGCTCGATCGTTGTCGCAGCACCAAGCTTCCCGGGACTTCGGCGTCACGGAATGCTCGCCGGGCTCCCGGGAGGGAGCCGGCATGGTCGCTGGCAAGGGGATCGATGCGGTCAAACTCACGAATGCGTTCGTTCTGTGTCGTCGTTCTCGTCCGCAGGGCCGCGCTCCGAGGGGCGGCTGGCGCCGTCAGCGCGCCAGAAGGCGCGCAAGGCCGCCGCGTTAGCGGACTGGAAGGACTGTACCCGTGAACCCCCGGGACCACAAGGATCCTGCCCGCCCGCCAAGGCATGGGCTGGATTGCCCTGACCGGACCCCAGGGGCTATATCTCGGGCCTCGCCGCCCCCGGAAGCACATATGTCGAGATCGCGCATCCTGCTCGCGGCTCTCCTTCTCCTGCTTGCCTCGCTGGCCTGGCCCGCGGCGGCGGCCGAGCCGTCGCGCATCCTGGCCGTGCGGGCGGGGGAGGCCGGCCCGTCCCAGGTCGTCCTGGAACTCGAGCGGCGCGCCGAACCGCTCGTCTTCACCCTCGACGAGCCGATGCGCCTGGTGGTGGAACTCGACAATGCGCGCTGGGCACTGCAGCAGGCCCCGGCCAGCCATGGGATAGCCGCCGGCTGGCGTTTCGGTCGCAAGGATGGCCGGGCGGCCCGGATGATCGTGGACCTGGCGCAGCCGGCCCGGGTCAGGCGCGTCGCCTACGAGATCGGCACCGGGCGGGGCGGCACGCGCCTGGTCATCGAACTCGAGCCGGTCAGCCGCGCGACCTTCACCGCCGAGGCCCAGGGCTGGAGCCGGACCAGCGACCTCCTGAAGGAGGTCTACACGCCCCCCGCGGCACCGAGCCGCACCGCCGTCCAGCCGGTGCCCGGCCGGCCGCAGCCCGCCCCGCCGACGCGCGCGACGCCCGCGCCGGCCCAGGAGCAGGCCTCCCGACCCCCGGCCTCGCCGCCAGCCTCGGCCGCCCCGGCGACCGCCGCCCCGCAGCGGCCCGAGGCGCCGCCGCCCGTCGTGTCCGAGACCCCGGCGCCCGCGCGCGCCGAGGCGCAGAGGCCGCAGGCTCCGCCGCCGCCTCCCCAGCAGCAGGCCGTCGCCATCCCGCGGGCGCAGCCCGCCACCCCACGCGGCCAGCCGCGTCGCGTCGTCGTCGTCGACCCCGGCCATGGCGGGCAGGATCCGGGCGCGGTCGGCGCCTCCGGCACCTTCGAGAAGACGATCACCCTCGCCGTGTCGCGCGACCTGCGCCAGCAGCTCGAGCAGACCGGCCGCTACCGCGTCCACCTGACGCGCGACGGCGACCATTTCCTGCCCCTGCGCGAGCGGGTCCAGAAGGCGCGCAACGTCAAGGCGGACCTGTTCGTCTCCATCCATGCGGACTCAATGGGCAGCAGCGAGACGCGCGGCGCGTCCGTCTACACGCTCTCGGACACCGCGTCGGACGCCGAGACCGCCGCGCTCGCGGCGCGCGAGAACCGGGCGGACATCATCGCGGGCGTGGACCTGCGCCAGGAGAGCCGCGAGGTCGCCAACATCCTCATCGACCTCGCCCAGCGCGAGACGATGAACCGCTCCGCCGGGCTGGCGCACCTGCTGGTCCGCGAGATGGGGCGCGACGTGCTGATGCTGCCGGTCCGCCCGCACCGCTTCGCCGGCTTCGCCGTGCTGAAGGCGCCGGACGTCCCGTCCGCGCTCGTCGAGCTGGGCTACCTGTCGAACCGGCAGGACGAGAACCTCCTCAAGCAGCCGGCCCATCGCCGGCGCGTCGCCGCGGCCATCCAGCGCGCCATCGACGCCTACTTCGCCGGCGAGGCGCCGCGCTGACGGGCCGGGCGCCTCCCGCGAGGGTGGATGGCGCGGCACTGGCAGCGTGATAGAAGGCGGGCCGTGACAGAGGATCCAAAGCCAGCCGCCGCGCCGCCCACGGGGGCGCCGCCTGCCGAGGCGCTGGCCGTGCCCGCCACGCAAGCCGCTGCCCAGGCCGTCGCCGCGCCACCGAAGCCTCGGCGCTCCAACGCGCGCCCTGGGCTCGCCGCCGCCGCGCTCGCCGCGATCGGCAACGTCGTCGCCTGGATCTTCGCCTTCGTCGTCGCCGCCGGCATCCTCGCGTGCGGCGGGGTCGGCGTGCTCGTCTACCAGGTCAGCCAGAACCTGCCCGACCACGCGCATCTCGCCGACCTGCAGCCCGCGGTGATGACCCGCGTGCATGCCGGGGACGGGCGCGTCTTCGCCGAATACGCGGTCGAGCGACGCATCTTCGTGCCGCTGGACGCGATTCCCGCCCGGCTGGCCGAGGCCTTCGTGTCGGCGGAGGACAAGACCTTCTGGACGCATCCCGGGATCAGCGTGCCCGACATCGTGCGCGCCGCCGCGACGAACGCGCAGAACTGGGGCAAGAAGCGGCCCGTCGGCGCCTCCACGATCACCCAGCAGGTGGCCAAGAACCTGCTGCTGTCGAACGAGGTCTCCATCGAGCGCAAGATCAAGGAGGCGATGCTGTCGATCCGGCTCGAGGAAAGCCTTCCGAAGCAGCGCATCCTCGAGCTCTACCTCAACCAGATCTACCTCGGCTTCCAGGCCTATGGCGTTGCATCCGCCGGGCTGATGTACTTCGGCAAGTCGCTCGAGGACCTCGAGCTGCACGAGGTCGCCTTCCTCGCCGCCCTTCCCAAGGCGCCCAACAACTACAACCCGCAGCGCTTCCCGGAGCGCGCGCGCGACCGCCGCGACTGGGTCCTCGGCCGCATGCTCGAGGATGGAAGGATCACGCAGGCCGAGCACGACGCCGCCCGCGCGCGGCCGCTCGTCGTGCGCAACCGCGCCGAGGCCGTCGACACGGCGCGGGCCGACTACTTCGCCGAGGAGGTGAGGCGCGAGCTCCTCGCGCGCTTCGGCGAGGACAGCCTCTATCGCGGCGGGCTCTCCGTGCGCACCTCGCTCGACCCCGAGCTGCAGCGCGCCGTCGACGCCGCGCTGCGCCAGGGGCTCGTCGAATACGACCGCCGCCATGGATGGCGCGGGCCCGTCGCGCAGGTCGAGCTCGGCGCCGGATGGGAAGGTCGCCTCGCCCAGCTGCGCGTGCCCGGCCTCGGCAACTGGCAGGTCGCGCTCGTCCATGCCGTCGCCCCGGACCGCGCCGAGATCGGCTTCGCCGACGGCACGCGCGGGATCGTCCCCCTGGAGGAGATGCGCTGGGCCGGGCGCACGCTCGAGGAGCAGAAGGTCGGCCCGCGGCCGCGCACGCCGGCCGACGTCGTGCGGCCCGGCGACGCGATCGTCGTCGAGGCCGTCGTCCCGGCGGCCGGCGTGGCGCCGCCCCCCGCCGGGGCGCCGCGGCGCTTCGCGCTGCGCCAGGTGCCCGATGTCGGCGGCGCGGTCGTCGCGCTCGACCCGCATACCGGGCGCGTCCTCGCGATGGCCGGCGGCTGGAGCTTCGAGGCCTCGCAGTTCAACCGCGCGACGCAGGCGCAGCGCCAGCCGGGCTCGGCCTTCAAGCCCTTCATCTACCTCTCGGCGCTCGAGGCCGGCGTCCAGCCGAACTCGATCATCCTCGACGCGCCCGTCGTCGTCGACCAGGGGCCGGACCAGGACGCCTGGAAGCCCGGCAACTACGGCGGCGCGGGCGTCTTCCACGGGCCGACGACGCTGCGCTCCGGCCTCGAGCGCTCGCTCAACCTCATGACCGTGCGCCTCGCGATGTACACCGGCGTCGAGCGCATGGCGGCGATCGCCCGCGACTTCGGCATCTCCGAGCGGATGCCGCCCGTGCCATCGGCGGCGCTCGGTTCCGTGGAAACGACGGTCCTGCGGCTGACCACCGCCTACGCGTCCTTCGCCAATGGCGGGATGCGCGTGACCCCCACCCTGGTCGACCGCGTGCAGGACCGCACCGGGCGGACGATCTTCCGGAGCGACACGCGCGAATGCGCGCAGTGCCGCGACGATGCCTGGCGCGGCCAGTCGATGCCCGCGCTGCCGGATCCGCGCCGGCGCATCACCGACGAGTTCAGCGCCTACCAGATGGTGTCGATCCTCGAGGGCGCGATCGAGCGCGGGACCGGCGCGCGCGCGCGGGTGCCCGGCCGGATGCTGGCCGGCAAGACGGGGACGACGAATGACTCCGTCGACGCCTGGTTCGTCGGCTTCTCCCCGGAACTCGTCGTCGGCGTGTGGGTCGGCTTCGACAATCCGCGCACGCTCGGCGCGCGCGAGACCGGTGGCGCGGCGGCGGTACCGATCTTCCACCAGGTGATGCTGCACGCAACGCGCGGCCGCGCGGCATCGTCCTTCCGGGTGCCGGAGGAAATGAGCTTCGCCACCGTCGACCCGAAGACGGGGCTGCCAGCGGAGAAGGGGATCACCGAGGCCTTCAAGCCCGACCAGGATCCGGAGGCCCCGCCCGTGCCTGGCGCGCTCGGCGGCTCCGCCGGCTCGGCGCAGCGTTCCGTGCCGATGCCCGTGCCCTCCGCCCCCGGCGGCGCCGGCGCGAGCGGCTCGGGCGGCGGCATCTACTGAGGGCTGGCGCGGGGCGCGCGAAGCTGTATATACGCGAGCCAATTCGCCGAGGGGCATCACGCACATGCGCGCCGAAACGCAGCAGTTCGCGGACGAGATCAAGCAGTCGCTGGAACTGCTGAGGAGGTATCTTTGACTACGATGCCTCCCTTCGTCGCCTCGACGAACTGAACGCCCGGGCGAACGACCCGTCGCTCTGGAACGATTCGAAGGCCGCCCAGGTCGTGCTGCGCGAGCGCTCGACGCTCGACCGGCAGCTCACGCTCTACCGCACGCTGCAGCAGGACTACGACGACGCGGTCGGCCTGATCGAGCTCGCCGCCGAGGAGAACGACGAGGCCGAGCTCGTGGCCGCCGAGCAGGCGCTGCGCGACCTGCGCGGCGTGGCCGAGCAGCGTGCCGTCGAGGCGCTGCTCTCGGGCGAGGCCGACGCCAACGACGCCTATCTCGAGATCAAGCCCGGCGCCGGCGGCACCGAGAGCCAGGACTGGGCGCAGATGCTCGAGCGCCTCTACGTGCGCTGGGCCGAGGACCACCGGTTCAAGGTCGAGATCGAGGAGGAGAGCGCGGGCGAGGAGGCCGGCATCAAGTCGGCGACGCTGCGCGTGAGCGGGCCCAACGCCTATGGCTGGCTGAAGACCGAGAGCGGCGTGCACCGGCTCGTGCGCATCTCGCCCTTCGATTCGAACGCGCGCCGCCAGACCTCCTTCGCGGCGGTCGGCGTCTTCCCGGTCGTCGACGATTCGATCGACATCCAGATCAACGAGGCCGACGTGCGCATCGACGTCTACCGGGCCTCGGGCGCCGGCGGCCAGCACGTCAACAAGACCGAGAGCGCGGTCCGCCTGACGCACATGCCGACGGGCATCGTCGTCGCCTGCCAGACCGAGCGCTCGCAGCACAAGAACCGCGACCGCGCGTGGAAGATGCTGCGCGCGCGCCTCTACGAGGCCGAACTGCAGCGGCGCGAGGCCGCGGCGCAGGCGCTGCATGCGGCCAAGACCGACATCGGCTGGGGTCACCAGATCCGCAGCTACGTCCTGCAGCCCTACCAGATGGTCAAGGACCTGCGCACCGGGCACCAGACCTCCGACACGCAGGGCGTGCTCGACGGGGACATCGACCCGTTCCTGCGCGCCTCGCTGATGAGCCGGCTCAAGGGCGCGCCGACCCGCGTCGAGGACATCGAGTAGGCGCGCCTCAGCGGAAGGGCGGCTCGTCGAAGCTTCGCAGCTTGCGGGAGTGAAGCCGCTCGACGCCGCCTTCGCGCAGGAGCTCGAGCGCGCGGATGCCGACGAGAAGGTGCTGGTCGATGCGCTCCCGGTACATCCGGCTCGCCATGCCGGGTAGCTTGATCTCGCCATGCATCGGCTTGTCCGACACGCAGAGCAGCGTGCCGTAGGGCACGCGGAAGCGGAACCCGTTGGCCGCGATGGTCGCGGACTCCATGTCGACCGCGATGGCGCGCGCCTGGTTCAGCCGCTCGAACAGCCCGGCATGGCGCAGCTCCCAGTTGCGGTCGTCCGTGGTGAAGACGGTGCCGGTGCGCATGCGTGTCTTCATGTCGACGCCGGCGAGCCCGGTCACGCCCTCCACCGCCTGCTGCAGCGCCACCTGCACCTCCGCGATCGCCGGCACGGCGATCTCCGGCGGCAGGTCGCGGTCGAGCACGTGGTCGTCGCGCACATAGGCATGCGCGAGCACGTAGTCGCCGAGGAACTGGCTTCGCCGCAGGCCGGCGCAATGGCCCACCATCAGCCAGCAATGCGGCCGCAGCACGGCGAGGTGGTCGGTGATCGTCTTCGCGTTGGACGGGCCGACGCCGATGTTCACCAGCGTGATGCCGTCGCCGTCGGCGCGCGCGAGGTGGTAGGCGGGCATCTGCGGCAGGTGCGCGGCAGGCGTGCCATCGGTCTCCAGCGCGCCGCCCGCGCCGCGTCGCGTCGTGGCGCCGCCGGGCTCGACGAAGGCGTCGTAGCCGTCGCCGCGCGCGACGCGCTCCAGCGCGAAGGCACGGAATGCATCGACGTAGCGCTGGTAGTTCGTCAGCAGCACGAAGCGCTGCGCATGCGCGGGGTCGGTGCCGGTGTAGTGGCGCAGCCGCTGCAGCGAGTAGTCGACGCGCTCCGCCGTGAAGAGCGCCAGCGGCCGCGGCGCGCCGGGCGCCGGGCGGTGCGCGCCATTGGCGATCGCGTCGTCGATGCGCGACAGGTCCGGCAGCGCGAAGACCTGCTGCAGCGCGCGAACGTCCGGCTCGGCGATCCCCTCGACGGCGCGCTCGGCGACGAAGGGCAGGGGGATCGGGCGGTCGCTCGTCCCCACCAGCAGCTCGACGCCGTGGTGCGCGACGATCCGCCTGAACTGGTCGCGGTAGTAGGAGGCGAAGAGGTCGGGCCGCGTAAGCGTGCTCGCGTAGCTGCCCGCGTCCAGCGCCGCGCCATAGGCGACGCGCGCGTCGATGTTGAGCGCGCCCGCCGGCACGTCGATCCCGACATAGGGATAGGAGGCCGCGGGCGGATCGGCCTCGCGCGCGCCGGCCGCGAAGCGCGCGAGGCGCGCGCGGATGCCGTCCGCGGCGGCGGCGTACAGGGCCCGGACCCGCGACAGTGCCTCGTCCGGATCGCGGCAGGCGACGAGGTCGCGCGCGCCGGGAT
>CANMWW010000040.1 GCA_947500965.1 Alphaproteobacteria bacterium | reverse complement strand
GCGCTTCGGGCTCGAGGACCTGCGCGCCGCCTACGAGCTGCTGGCGGCGCTCGAGGAGAAGGCCGGCGAGCTTGCCTGCCAGCGCGCCTCCGACGCGGAGATCGAGGCGATCGCCGCGCTTCACGCGCGGATGGTCGAGCGGCACGCGGCGCGCGACCGGCCGGGCTACTTCGCGCTCAACAAGCAGGTCCACCTCGCCATCGTCGACGCCGGCGGCAACGCGGCGATCTCGCGCGCCTATCGCGCGGAGTCCGCGCGCGTCGACCGGTTCCGCTATGTCGGCAACCGCGACCCCGCGGCCTGGTCGCGCGCGATACGCCAGCACGAGCAGATGGTGGACGCGCTGCGGCAGCGAGAGCCCCTGCTGCTGCGCGAGACCCTCGCCGCGCATCGACGCACGGGATGGGAGCTGGCTCGCGCCCAGCACGCGGCCGAGCGCGATGCGCCGGCCGGGGCCTGAACGCCCCCCGGGGCGCTCAGCGCACCGGGATGTCGGCGGCGACCAGGTCGCGCAGCTCGTCCGTGACCTCCGGGCGCACGCCGAACCAGAGCTCGAAGCCGCGCACGGCCTGGCGCAGCAGCATCTCGAGCCCGTTCGACGTGCGGAAGCCGCGCCGCTGCGCCGCGTCGAGGAGCGGCGTCACCAGGGGCACGTTGACCGCGTCGCCCACCACGCCGCCCTCGGGCATCGGCGAGAGGTCGATGTCGAGCGCGTCCTTGCCGGCCATGCCGATCGAGGTCGCGTTGGCGAGGATCCTCGTCTCGCGCAGCAGGCGGGGAAGGTCCTCCCACGTGGCGGGATGGATCGCGGAGCCGAAGCGCGCGCGCATCTCCTCGGCCTTGGCGCGGGTGCGGTTGACGACATGGATCTCCGCGATGCCGCGCTCGAGGAACCCGTAGGCGATGGCGCGCCCCGTGCCGCCCGCGCCGAGCACGACCGCCGAGCGCGACAGCCGGTCCCATCCGGGCGCCGAATGGTCGAGCGCGTCGATGAAGCCCTCGACGTCGGTGTTGGTCGAGCGCAGCGTGCCGCCATCGAGCCAGAGCGTGTTCGCGGCCCCGACCGCGCGGGCGCGCGCGTCGGGCTGCGACAGCGCGAAGGCGGCGTCCTTGTGGGGCATGGTCACGTTCGCGCCGACATAGCCATGCGCCGCGAGGCCGGCGACGAAGCCGGCGAACTCCTCGGGCGAGCGCTCCTCGATCCGGTAGTCGCCGTCGATGCCGTAGCGCCGGATCCAGTAGCCATGGAGCCTGGGCGAGCGCGACTGCCGCGCGGGCCAGCCGATGATGCAGGCGGCGCGCGCGGGACTCTTCATCTGGGCTTCTCCGTGGGACGGGGCGCGGGATGGCTGGGGCGCTAGGATTCGAACCTAGGAATGGCGGTACCAAAAACCGCTGCCTTACCGCTTGGCGACGCCCCAATCCGCAGCCGCGATATAGCGGGCGGCGGGCCGGGCGGCAACCGCGGGCACGGCGCGGGCGCGATTGACGCGGGGCCCCGCGCCGTGGAGCCTGCGCGCGACCACGGAGGAAGGGAACGACCATGGCAAGGCACCTGAAGCGCGGCATCGACGCAGGCGAGCGGGCGGAGGCGGACGCGAAGGTCCGCGCGACGGTCGAGGGCATCCTCGCGGACATCGAGGCGCGGGGCGACGCGGCGGTGCGCGATCTCTCCGCGAGGTTCGACGCCTGGTCGCCGCCCTCCTTCCGCCTGTCCGACGCCGAGATCGAGGCCGCGATGTCGAAGGTGGCGCGGCGCGACCTCGAGGACATCCGCTTCGCGCAGGCGCAGGTGCGCAACTTCGCCGAGAAGCAGAAGGCGGCGCTCGCGGACGTGGAGGTCGAGACGATGCCCGGCGTCGTGCTCGGCCATCGCAACATCCCCGTCAACGCCGTCGGCTGCTACGTGCCCGGCGGGCGCTACCCGATGGTGGCCTCCGCGCACATGTCGGTCGTCACCGCGCGCGTGGCGGGCGTGAAGCGCATCGTCGCCTGCGCCCCGCCCTTCAAGGGCGGCGCGCATCCCGCGATCGTCGCCGCGATGCATCTCGGCGGCGCGGACGAGATCCATGTCATCGGCGGCGTGCAGGCCGTGGGCGCGATGGCGCTCGGCACCGCGAGCATCGCGCCGGTGGACATGATCGTCGGGCCCGGCAACGCCTACGTCGCCGAGGCCAAGCGCCAGCTCTTCGGGCGGGTCGGCATCGACCTGCTCGCCGGGCCGACCGAGACGATGGTGATCGCCGACGAGACGGTGGACGCCGAGATCTGCGCGACCGACCTGCTGGGCCAGGCCGAGCATGGCCCGACCTCCCCGGCCTTCCTGCTGACCACGTCGGAGCGCCTCGCGCGCGGGACGATGGCGGAGGTCGAGCGGTTGCTGCGGATCCTGCCGACCGCGGACGTCGCGGCCCTGGCGTGGCGCGACTACGGCGAGGTCATCCTCTGCGACGACGACGAGGACATGGCACGCGAGGCCGACCGCATCGCCTGCGAGCACGTGCAGGTGATGACGCGCGACCCGGACTGGTTCCTCGCGCGGATGACGAACTACGGGGCGATGTTCCTCGGGCCGCGGACCAACGTCTCCTACGGCGACAAGGTGATCGGAACCAACCACACGCTGCCCACGCGCCGCGCCGCGCGCTACACGGGCGGCCTCTGGGTCGGCAAGTTCCTCAAGACCTGCACCTACCAGCGCGTCACGACGGACGAGGCGTCGGCGCTGATGGGCGAGCACTGCTCGCGCCTGTGCGTGCTCGAGGGCTTCTACGGCCACGCCGAGCAGGCCAATGTCCGCGTCCGCCGCTACGGCCGGCGCAACGTCCCCTACGCCGGAGCCGCCGAATGACCACCCTTCCCCGCACGCCTTCCTTCCGCCTCGACGGGCGCCGCGCCCTGGTGACCGGCGCGGGGCGCGGCATCGGCCTCGCCGCCGCCGCGGCGCTGGCCCAGTCCGGCGCCGCGGTGACGCTGGCCGCGCGCAGCGGCGCGGAGGTCGAGGAGGCGGCCGCCGCGATCCGCGCCGAGGGCGGCAGCGCCGAGGCCGTCGCCCTCGACGTCACCGACCTCGCGGCGATGCGCGCCGCGCTCGCGGCGCGCCCGTCCTTCGACGTTCTCGTCAACAACGCCGGGAGCGCGCGCCACGCGCATTTCCTCGAGGTCACGGAGGCGGACTACGACGCGATCATGGACCTCAACCTGCGCGCGGCCTTCTTCGTCATGCAGGCGGTGGCGCGTGGCATGAAGGAGGCGGGGCGCGGCGGCTCGATCGTCAACCTGTCCTCGCAGATGGGCCATGTCGGCGGGCCACGCCGCAGCGTGTACTGCGCCACCAAGTTCGCCATCGAGGGCATGACCAAGGCCGCGTCGCTCGACCTCGCGCCGCACGGCATCCGGGTCAACACGCTCTGCCCCACCTTCATCGAGACGCCGATGACCAGGCCCGGCCTCGCCGACGCCGCGAACCGCGCCTGGATCCTGTCGAAGATCAAGCTCGGCCGCGTCGGCCAGGTCGAGGACCTGATGGGCGCGATCGCCTACCTCGCCTCCGACGCCTCGTCGCTCGTCACCGGCACGTCGCTGCTGGTCGATGGCGGGTGGACCGCGGAATGAGCGCCGCGGAGGAGGACGCGTTCCTCGCGCGCATCGGCATCGTCCCGCGCAACGCCGTCGACCGCGCCATCGCGACGCGCCGCTCGCTGCGCGCCTTCCGGCCCGAGGCGCCGCCGCGCGAGCTGGTCGAGCACCTGCTGGCGCTCGCCGCGCGCGCGCCGAGCGGCACCAACATGCAGCCCTGGCGCGTCCATGTCGCGACCGGCGCGACGCGCGCGCGGCTCGTGGCCGCGGTGCAGGCCGCGCACGACGCGGGGCCCGGCGAGGACCCGCCCTGGCGCTACTACCCGGAGAGCTTCTTCGAGCCCTATCTCTCGCGCCGCCGCAAGGTCGGCTGGGACCTCTACGCGCTGCTTGGCATCGGCAAGGGCGACAAGGCGCGCATGCACGCCCAGGTCGGGCGCAACTTCGCCTTCTTCGACGCGCCCGTCGGCATGGTCTTCACGATCGACGCGCGGCTCGAGGTCGGCAGCTGGCTCGACCACGGCATGTTCCTCGAGAACCTGATGGTCGCCGCGCGCGGCCATGGCCTCGACACCTGCCCGCAGGCGGCCTTCGCGCGCTACCACCGGGCGATCAGGTCGGTGCTGCCGATCCCGGAGGGAGAGACGGTCGTCTGCGGCATGGCGCTCGGCTACGCCGACATGTCGGCGCCGGAGAACGCACTCGCCACCGAGCGCGCGCCGCTCTCCGGCTTCGCCGCCTTCCACGACTAGCGGCGGCGTCAGCCTCGCGCCTCCGGCGCGTTGGCGAGGAACCACGCATAGGCCGAGCGCAGCCCCTCCTCGAGGCCGATGCGCGCGCGCCAGCCGAGCGAGGTCAGCCGCGCGACGTCGACCAGCTTGCGCGGCGTGCCGTCGGGGCGCGACGTGTCGTAGGCGAACTCGCCGCTCCAGCCGATGACGCGCGCCAGCGTCTCGGCGAACTCGCGGATCGTGACGTCCGTGCCGCAGCCGATGTTCACGATGTCGGCCGCGTCGTAGTCCTGGAGCAGGAAGACGCAGGCGTCGGCGCAGTCGTCGACGTGCAGGAACTCGCGCCGCGGCGTGCCGGTGCCCCAGATCTCGACGCTGCGCGCGCCGGACAGCTTGGCTCGGTGGATCTTGACCATCAGCGCGCCGACGACGTGGCTGTGCTCGAGGTCGAAGTTGTCGTTGGGCCCGTAGAGGTTCGTCGGCATGGCGGAGATGAAGCGCGCGCCATGCTGCCTGCGATAGGCCTGGCAGAGCTTGATCCCGGCGATCTTCGCGACCGCGTACCACTCGTTGGTCGGCTCCAGCGGGCCGGTCAGCAGCGAGTCCTCGGACAGCGGCTGGGGCGCGAGGCGCGGGTATATGCAGGTCGAGCCCAGGAAGAGCAGCTTCTCGACGCCGGCCTGCCACGCCGCGTGCACGACGTTCGCCTCGATCATCAGGTTCTCGTAGATGAACCGCGCGGGCTGCGTGTCGTTGGCGACGATGCCGCCGACGCGCGCCGCCGCGAGCACGATCGCATGCGGGCGGTTGCGCTCCATCCAGCGCTCCACCTGGTCCTGCCGCACGAGGTCGACGTCGGCGCGCCCCGCGACCTGCACCTCGCACCCCGTCCCCTGCAGCCGGCGCGCCACCGCCGAGCCGACCATCCCGCGATGGCCGGCGACCCAGACGCGCTTGCCGCGCAGGTCGTAGCCCGGCATCACTCGCCCCGGCGGCCCATCGCGTCGCGCTCGCGGCGCACGACCTCGAGGTCGCTGCGCAGCATGTCCTTCACAAGGTCGGCGAAGCTGGTCGCGTGCCTCCAGCCCAGCTCGCGCTGCGCCTTCGCCGGGTCGCCGAGCAGGAACTCCACCTCGGTGGGGCGGAAGTAGCGCGGGTCGATCTCCACCAGCGTCTCGCCGCTGCGCGCGTCGATGCCCTTCTCGTCCACGCCGGTGCCGCGCCATGCGATCGTGCGGCCGGCCTCGGCGAAGGCGCGCTCGACGAACTCGCGCACCGTGTGCGTCTCGCCCGTCGCGAGCACGAAGTCGTCGGCCTCGCGGTGCTGCAGGATGCGCCACATGCCCTCGACGTAGTCGCGCGCATGGCCCCAGTCGCGGCTGGCGTCGAGGTTGCCGAGGTAGAGCTTCTTCTGGAAGCCGAGGTGGATCGCCGCCACCGCGCGCGTGATCTTGCGGGTGACGAAGGTCTCGCCGCGCGTCGGCCCCTCGTGGTTGAAGAGGATGCCGTTGGAGGCGAACATCCCGTAGGCCTCGCGGTAGTTCACCGTGATCCAGTACGCGTAGAGCTTCGCCGCGGCGTAGGGGCTGCGCGGGCGGAAGGGCGTGGTCTCGCGCTGCGGGCGCTCCTGGACCAGCCCGTACAGCTCCGAGGTCGACGCCTGGTAGAACCGCACGGACTTCTCCATGCGCAGGATGCGGATCGCCTCGAGCAGGCGCAGCGTGCCGATGCCATCGGCGTTGGCGGTGTATTCCGGGGTCTCGAAGCTGACCTGCACGTGGCTCTGGGCCGCGAGGTTGTAGATCTCGGTCGGCTGGGTCTCCTGCACGATCCGGATCAGGTTCGTGGCGTCGATCATGTCGCCGTAGTGCATGAAGAAGCGCACGTCGCTCTCGTGCGGGTCGGCATAGAGGTGGTCGACGCGCCCCGTGTTGAAGGACGAGGAGCGGCGCTTGATGCCGTGGACGACGTAGCCCTTCGACAGCAGCAGCTCGGCGAGGTAGGCGCCGTCCTGGCCGGTGATGCCGGTGACGAGGGCGACCTTGCGGTCGCCGGTGCTGGAGGTCATTGGTCGCATCCTCGGGGCAGTCGGGGGAAGCTTCGAACGCGGCGCTGATTAGCACCGGCGGGCACGGGCGACAACGCCCGCCTCCTGCCGCGATAACGCGTGAAAACCGGCGTCCCTTCCCTGTAGTCTGCGCGCCTCGCCATGGAACAGGACAGCAACAGGGTCGCCCGCTCGCCCGGCGCGCCATCCGGCGTCGCGCTCGCAAGGCTGGCCGGCGCCTTCGCGGCCGGCGCGCTTGCCGGCGGCCTTGCCGTGTTCCTGTCGGTCTCGCCGCCGCCCCCGGTGCAGCCGGCGGCGCCGGCGGCGACCCAGGCGGCCCAGCCGCCGCGCGACGACGCGCGGGCCCCCGCCGCGCAGCCCGGTCCCGCGCCCGAGGCGGCCCCTGCGCAGCCCACCCCGCCCGTGACCCAGCCCACGACGCCTCCGGCCCGGCCCGCGGACCCGCTCCAGGCCCTGCGCGACGCCGCCGAGCGCGGCGACGGCGCCGCCCAGTTCGAACTCGGCGCGCGGCACGCGGCCGGCGAGGGCGTGCCCCAGGACTGGGTGGCGGCTCTCGCCTGGTTCAGGCGCGCCGCCGAGGCCGGTGGCGCCGCCGCGCAGCACAACCTCGCGGTCCTCCACGAGCGCGGGCGCGGCACCGAGCCCGATCCCGTCGAGGCGGTCCGGTGGTACGAGATGGCGGCGCTGCAGGGATACCGCCCGTCGCAGTTCAACCTGGCCGTGGCGCATGCCCGCGGCGCCGGCACGCCGCGCGACATGGGCAAGGCCGTCGCCTGGTTCGAGCGCGCGGCCGAGCAGGTGCCCCAGGCCAACTACGCGCTGGGAGAGATCTTCGAGGGCGGCGTCGGCATCGGCAGGGACCTCGAGCGCGCGCGCAGCCACTACCTGCTCGCCGAGCTCGGCGGCGACGCGCGCGCGACGGCGCGGCTTGCCGAGCTCACGCCCGAGGCGGTGGAGCGCGGCACGCTGCGCGAGATCCAGGAGCAGCTGGCGCGGCTGCGCATCGACCCCGGCGGGACGGACGGGCGCATGGGGCAGCGCACCGCCGTCGCCATCCGGCGGTTCCAGAAGTCGGCGGGGCTGCCGGAGGACGGCAAGCCGGGCCAGGCCCTGCTCGAGCGGCTGCGCGCGGCGCCCGCGCCGCGCTGAGGCCGCGCCTCAGCTGGCGTAGTCGGGTTCCTCGCGATCGAGGATCCGCCGCCACGCGTCGAGGTGCATGCGCGAGTCCACGCGCTCGCTCCACGGGCCGTTGAAGCGGCGGCGCGCCTGCTCCGGCAGCGTCGCCATCTTCCGGCCGGTCTGCCAGGCGATCATCTGGATGCGCGCGTTGCGCTCGGCGATGAAGCACTCGTCGAAGGCCTCGTGGACCGTGCGGCCCACGGTGGTGACGCCGTGGTGCGCCATCACCATGATGGTCCGGTCGCCCAGCAGGTCGGCGATGCGGTCGCCTTCGCCGTTGTCGTGCACCGGCTGCCAGCCCGACCGGTCGTAGACGATGCGGTCGTTGAGCAGCAGGTTGTTGTGGTGCGCGAGCTCGAGCTCCGCGCCGTCCAGCAGCGACAGCGCCGTCAGGTAGGGCGGGTGGACGTGGACGACGCAGGTCGCCGACGGGTTGCGCAGGTGGATGCGCGCGTGGATGTGGAACGCGACCTTGCGCAGCTCGCCCTTGCCGCGCACGACGTTGCCATCGAGGTCGCAGACGATCATCGAGCTCGCGGTCATCTCCTGGAACAGCATGCCGCGAGGGTTGATGAGGAAGAGCGGCCGGTCCGGGCTGCCCGGCATCATGACCGAGTTGTGGTTGCCGATCTGCTCGTTCCAGTCGAGCCGCGCGGCGACGCGGAACACCGCCGCCATGTCGCAGCGCAGCTCCCACTCCGCGATCTCGTCTTCCGTCCTGCCGAGCTGCCGCACGATCGCCGCCATCCGCTTCCCCCTTCGGTCCTGGAGCGCCGGGACTGTCCGGCCTGCCGGCGCGTGATGTCAATTCGCGGTTCGCGTGCCGAAATCGCCCACCGCCCGCGCCCGCCGCCCGCGCCCGCCGCCCGCGCCCGCCGCCCGGGCGATCCCTCGCGGGACCGGCGATCGCAATTCGACATCCCGGTGCGCGCGGGACTAGCCTTGCCGCCGGCCCATGGAAGAGCCAGGTCGCATCAAGGTCGCCGCCGACATCGGCGGCACCTTCACGGACATCGCCGCGTTCCTGCCCGGCGGGCGGCTCGCCACGCGCAAGCTGCCGTCCACGCCCGGGGACTATGGCCGCGCCGTCGTCGAGGGGATCCTGGCGCTGGCGCGCGACAACGGCCTGTCGCCCGGCGACTTCGGCGACATCCTCCATGGCTGCACCGTCGCGACGAACGCGATCCTCGAGCAGAAGGGCGCGCGCACCGCGCTGCTGACGACGCGCGGCTTCCGAGACGTCCTCGAGCTGCGTCGCATCCGGGTGCCCAGACTCTACGACGCGCGCTACGCCAGGCCGCCGCCGCTCGCCCCGCGCGACCTGCGCCTGGAGGTGACCGAGCGCCTCGGCCCGGACGGCGCGGTGCGCGTGCCGCTCGACGAGGGCGACGTCGAGGCCGCGATCGACACGCTGCGCGCCGCGCGCGTCGAGGCCGTCGCCGTGTGCTTCCTGCATTCCTACGCCAACCCCGCCCACGAGCGGCGCGCCGGCGAGATGCTGCGCGCCGCGCTGCCGGGCGTCTTCGTGTCGCTGTCGGTCGACGTGCTGCCGGAGATGCGCGAGTACGAGCGCACCAGCACCACGGTCATCAACGCCTATGTCGGGCCGCCGGTGGCCGCCTACCTGCGCGGCCTGCGCGACGGGCTGCGCGCGGCGGGGCTGCGCGGGCGGCTGCTCGTCATGCAGTCCGGCGGCGGCGTGCTCGACGCCGGGCAGGCGATGGAGATGCCGGCGCGCATCGTCGAGTGCGGCCCGGCCGCGGGCGTCATCGGCGCGGCGCACGTGGCGCTGCGCTGCGGCTACCGCGACGCCATCAGCTTCGACATGGGCGGCACCACCGCCAAGGCCTCGCTGGTCGAGGACGGACGCATCTCGCGCACCGACGAGTACGAGGTCGGCGGCGGCATCTCGCTCTCCAGCCGCCTGATGAAGGGCGGCGGCTACGCGCTGCGGCTGCCGGTGATCGACATCTCCGAGGTGGGCGCCGGCGGCGGCAGCATCGTGCGCCTCGACCGCGCCGGCATGGTGAAGGTCGGGCCCGACAGCGCCGGCGCCGTGCCCGGGCCGGCCTGCTACGGCGCGGGCGGCAGCGCGCCGACCGTGACGGACGCCAATGTCGTCCTCGGCTACATCGCCCCCGCCACGCTGGCCGGCGGCGCGGTCCGGATCGACGCGGCGCTGGCGCGACGCGCGCTCGACGAGGCCGTCGCGCGGCCACTCGGCATCGGCCTCGACGAGGCCGCGTGGTCCGTCTTCGTGGTGGCGGCGGCCAGCATGGTCCGCGCCGTCAAGGCGGTGTCGACCTATCGCGGGCGCAACCCCGGGGATTTCACGCTGGTCGCCTTCGGCGGCAATGGCGGCGTCTTCGCGGCGGAGCTCATGCGCCAGCTGCAGATCCGCCGGGCCATCGTGCCGCCCGCGGCGGGCGTTCTGAGCGCGGTGGGCCTGTGCGTCGGCGACGTGCAGTTCGGCCTCTCGCGCGCCT
>CANMWW010000039.1 GCA_947500965.1 Alphaproteobacteria bacterium | reverse complement strand
CTTCTCGATGACGTCGTTGTTGACGCCGGTCATCGCGTGCCACCACTGGATCTCGACCTGGGCGGCGGCGTGCGTGGCGGCGAAGGCGAAGGCGGCCGTGGTGGCGGCGAGCAGGGCTGTGCGCGAAGTCATCCGGGTCCTCCCGATTGCGTTGGCGTCGTCCGCTTCTTCACCCCGGGCGTTTCAGGGGCGCGAACGGTGCGTGAAGCTTCTGCGACGGGGCCGCGAGGCTAGCACGCCTCGCCGGGTGCCGAGAGGGTGTTTTGCCCGCCCCGGCCCGTCAGCGGCTGGTCAGGACCCGCGCCACCGCCGCGCGCCATCCGGCATGGCGGGCGGCACGCTCGTCCGCGCGCCCCGAAGGCTCGAAGAGCCGCTCGCGCTGCCAGCGCGCGGCGATGTCCGCGGTCGAGCCGTAGACGCCGGCCGAGAGCCCCGCGAGGCAGGCCGCGCCCAGCGCCGTGGTCTCCGTCACCACCGGCCGCTCGACCGGCATGGCGAGCTGGTCGGCGAGGAAGCCCGCGAACCAGTCGTTGACGGCCATGCCGCCATCGATGCGGATGGAGCGGAAATCGGCGGCGCCGTCGGCGCGCATCGCGTCCATCAGGTCCTGGGTCTGGTAGCCGCAGGCCTCCAGCGCCGCGCGCGCGACATGCGCGATGCCCGAATCGCGGGTGAGGCCGAGGATCGCCCCGCGCGCGTCCGGGTCCCACCACGGCGCGCCCAGCCCGACGAAGGCCGGGACCATGTAGACGCCGTCATTCCCGGCCAGCGACTCGGCCAGCGCCTGGGTATCGGGCGCGGCCTTGATGATCCGCAGCGCGTCGCGCAGCCACTGCACGGCTGCGCCGGAGACGAAGATGCTGCCCTCGAGCGCGTAGGTCGTCCGGCCCGCGAGGCGGCAGGCGACGGTCGAGATCAGGCGGTTGCGCGAGCGCAGCTGGCGCGTGCCGGTGTTCATGAGCACGAAGCAGCCCGTGCCGTAGGTGCTCTTCACCATGCCCGGCTCGAAGCAGGCCTGGCCGATCGCCGCGGCCTGCTGGTCGCCCGCTATGCCGCCGATGGCGACGGCGCCGTCGAGCAGCGCGGCCTCGGTGGCGCCGAAGGCGCCCGCGCTGTCGCGCACCTCCGGCAGCAGCGCGCGCGGGATGCGGAAGGCGCGCAGCAGCTCGTCGTCCCAGTCCTGGCGCGCGATGTCGAAGACCATCGTGCGCGAGGCGTTGGTGGCGTCGGTGGCGTGAACCCGGCCGCCGGTCAGGCGCCAGAGGAGGAAGCTGTCGATCGTGCCGAAGGCAAGCCGCCCGGCCTCGGCGGCGGCGCGCGCGCCCTCCACGTTGTCGAGCAGCCAGGCGATCTTGGAGGCCGAGAAATAGGCATCGAAGAGCAGGCCGGTGCGCGCGCCCAGCGCCTCGTCGCCGATCTCGGCCTTCATGCGCTGGCACCATTCGGAGGTGCGGCGGTCCTGCCAGACGATGGCGGGGTGGATCGGCCGGCCCGTGGCGCGGTCCCAGACCACGGTCGTCTCGCGCTGGTTGGTGATGCCGATCGCGGCGATGTCGGCCGGCGTCGCGCGCGCGAAGGCGACGGCGCGCTTGAGCGTCGAGACGGTCGCGCGCCAGATCTCCTCGGGGTCGTGCTCGACCCAGCCCGGGCGCGGATAGGACTGGCGCAGCTCCTCCTGCGCGGCGGCGCGCGGCCGCCCGTCGGCGCCGAACAGGATGGCGCGCGTCGAGGTCGTCCCCTGGTCGATGGCGAGCAGCAGCTGGCGGGTCATGGCGTCGTCTCCCGGTCGGTCTTGCTTCCCTGGCCGCCGATCATGCCATGTCACGCGCCGGCGGCGAGCGCCGGGAGCGCCGCGGCGAGGCGCCGATAGTCCTGCGGCACGTTGAAGGCCTGGGCCGAGATCCGGGCCCAGAGCGCGTCGCCCACCGGCATCACCGGCACCTCGACGCGATGCTCCTCCCACAGGCGCCGGCGCAGCGCGCGCCCGGCCTGCCAGCTGGCCTCGGGCGCGCCGGGCACGCGCACCGGCGCCATCGCCGCGAGCATCGCGCGCGGCGCGCCGAGTTCCGTGCCCCAGGCGGCGGCGAGCGTCTCGGCCATGGCGAGGGCAAGCGCGTGGTTGCGCGCGCGCAGCCGCTGCGCGCCGATCCCCTCGAGGAAGGCGATGCCCGCCGGCACCGCGAGCCAGGACGACAGGTCGCGCGTGCCGACCCAGTCGAAGGACGCGGCGAAGCCGCCACCATGGCCATGGGAGACCACGCCCGGCACGAGCCCGGCCTGCATGTCGCGTCGCGCCCAGAGGAAGGCCGCGCCCTTCGGCGCGAAGAGCCACTTGTGGCAGTTGCCGACATACCAGTCGGCGCCCAGCGCGGGCACGTCGAGCTCGAGCAGGCCCGGCGCATGCGCGCCGTCGACCAGCACCGGCACGCCGCGCGCGCGGGCGAGCGCCACGAGCCGCGCGACCGGCAGCACGAGCGCGCTGCGCGAGGCGACATGGTCGACGAGCAGCAGCCTGGTGCGCGGCCCGAACCCCGCCTCGACCGCCGCCACCACCTCGTCCTCGCCGCGGACCGGCCAGGGCAGCGGCGCCTCGACGACGCGGATGCCGACGCGCGCCTCGAGATGGGCGAGCACGTTGCGCACCGCGCCATAGACATGGTCGGTCGTCAGCACCTCGTCGCCGGGCGCGAAGGAAAGGCTGCGCAGCACCGCGTTCATGCCGGCGGTGGCGTTCTCGACGAAGACCGTGTCCTCGGGCGCGGCGCCGAGGAAGCGCGCGAGCACGCCGGCGGCCTCGCGGATGCGGCCCGGCGCCGCGTCGGCGAAGAACGCCACGGGCTGGCGCTCCATCTCGCGGCGGATCGCGTCCTGCTCGGCGAGCACGCGCAGCGGGCAGGCGCCGAAGGAGCCGTTGTTCAGGAAGGCGATGTCCGGGTCGAGCGCGAAGAGCGCGCGCATGGGATGGCCGAAGGGCATCTCGGCGAGATCGGCGACGTCCAGGCTGTCCTCCCTGCCGCGGCGACGGGCGCAGGCGCGCCCGCATGCGGGCGTGCCTATACTCGCGCCGACCGCCATGAAGGAACAGGACGAAGCGCGAGGTGGCCCCGAGGGGCCGCGCGAGGGGATCGAGGCCATCGAGGGCCTCGCCGGCGCCGTGCTGCGCCCGGTGCGCCAGTCGGACCGGCAGGCGGTCGAGGCCTTCTTCGCGCGGCTCGCGCCGGAGGACATGCGCATGCGCTTCTTCGCGCCGCTGCGCACGGTCCCGCGCGCGACCCTCGAGCGGCTCATGGCCCTCGACGGCGAGCGCGAGATCGCGCTGGCGCTGGAGCTCGCGCCGGGCGAGTTCGCGGGCATCGCGCGCCTTTCCGCCGAGCCCGGCCTCGCGCGCGCCGAATTCGCGGTCGCCGTGCGCAGCGACCTCAAGCGCCGCGGCATCGGCAGGCTGCTGATGGCGCGCATCCTCGACCATGCGCGCGCACGCGGCATCGGCGAGGTGACGGGCTCGATCCTGCGCGAGAACGTCGCCATGGTCGCGCTGGCCCGCGCGCTGGGCTTCGCCATCGAGGACGAGCCCGGCGCCACGGCCATGGTCCGCGCGCGCATCGCGGCAGGCGCCGCGCGCGGCTGAGCCGCCCCGCTCAGGCCGGCGGCGAGACCCCGAGGCCGCGCGCCACCTCCAGGATGGAATCCCAGGCCGCGCGCGGCATCGGCACGCCGCGCGCGCAGCGATCGGCGCGGTTGCGCTCCTCCGGCTCGCCGGGCACGAGCACCTCGCCGCCGGGCTCGGCCGGGATCGCCGACTTCACGTACTCGATGTAGGAGGCGGCGGCCGCGTCGAATTCCTCGGGCGAGCCGAAGAACGACGGCGCGAGGTAGATCGAGAGCATCCCGTTGTGGAAGCGCCGCGGGCCCGTCGCGGCCTCCGCGGGCACGGGGCCCGCGGCGCCGTTGCCGGTGAGCACGCCACCGAGCAGTTCGCACATCAGCGCGAGGCCCGATCCCTTGTGGCCCCCGAAGGCGCGGATCGCGCCGGCGCCGCGGCGCGCATCGCGCACATGCGTGCCTTCCGTCTCGCCGTAGAGCAGGCGCGGGTCGCCGGAGAGCGCGCCGTCGCGGCCGATCAGCGCGTCGGCCGGGATGCGCTTGCCGCCATTCGAGGCGACGAGGACCTTGCCCTCCGCGACCAGCGAGGTCGCGAAGTCGAGCACCACCGGCGCGGCGCCGCGCCGCGGCACGCCGACGCAGAAGGGCGCGGTGGAGAAGCGGCGCTCGGCGCCGCCAAAGGGCGCGACCAGCACGCTGCCATGCGCGTTGACGAAGTGGATCGACAGCACGCCGCGCGCGGCCGCCATCTCGGCCCAGTCGCCGACGCGCCCGATATGCCCGGCATTGCGCAGCGCTATGACCGCGCAGCCGCCCGCGAGCGCCTTGGCGATCCCGATCCCGACGGCCTGCGGCGCCACGGTCTGGCCCAGGCCCATGCGGCCGTCGACGACGGCCATCGCGCCGTTCTCGGACACGACCTCGACGACGCGCCCCGCCACCACGCCGCCGTCGCGCAGCATGCCCACGTAGCGCGGCACGCGCACCACGCCGTGGCTGTCATGCCCCGTCAGGTTGGCGGCGACGAGGTAGCGCGCGACGCGCGACGCCTCCTCCGCGTCGCAGCCCGCGGCCGCGAAGATGCGCGTCACGAAATCCTCGAGCGCCGCCACCGGAATGCGCAGCTCGTCCTTGTCGGCCATGCCAGTCCCCTTCGTCGAGATGGCGGGAGGCTAGACCGCTTCGCGCACCGCGTGAACCGCGCGCAGGCCCATGTCGGCGCCCCCGCGGGGACCGCGTCAGGGCGCCGGGCGCGCGACGAGGTCGAAGGAGACGAGGACCTCGGGCGCCACCACCTGGATGCCCGACCACATCCCCCTGCCGACCCCGAACTCCGTGCGCAGGATGCTCGCCGTGCCGCGCGCGCGGGCCTCGCCATCCGCGACCTCGAGCGTGAATTCGATCGCGACCGGCCGGATGCGATCGCGCAATGCGAGCGTGCCCCGGGCTTCGTACCGGCCCGCGTCGAGCGCGCGGGCGCCCGTCGCCTCGAACCTGGCGCGAGGGAAGCCGGACGCATCGAGCCAGTCGTCGCCGAGCATCAGCGTGTCGCGGCGGCCGTCGCCGGTCGCCGCCGAGCCGATGTCGACGACGACACGCACCTGCATGCCCTGCGGTTGCGCGGGATCGAACGCCACGTCCGCGCTCCAGCGCCCGAACCGGCCGGCGAAGCGGTTGCCGGTCTCCAGCCCGGCGAACCCGAGCGTCGAGCGCGCAGGATCGACGATCCATGTCGTGGCGGCGGCCGGGGACATGGCGGCGACGCTGGCGGCGGCAAGCACGGGCAGCATGCGCCGGAGCACCTTGTCGCCGAGCACGAAGTGCCGGTGGAGCGCCGCGAGCGCATGCGCGGCGGCGAGGGCCACGAGCGCCCACGCCAGGGCAGCATGCATCGTGGAAAGCCGCGGCTCGACCAGGGACTTCGCCTCGGGCGAGATGGCCCGCAGCGATTCGATCCGCGGGAACTCCATGAACCCGGCAAGCAGGATCGGCATGTCGAGGCGGCTCGCCGAAACGAGGGCCCAGCCCGACATGGGAACGACGAGGGCAAGCGCGAGGAGGGCCGCCTGGACGGCACGCGCGCCGCGATCGCGCCGACGCATGGCCCATCGCGGCTGGCGCCGCGCGGCGGCGGCAAGTCGCGCCACCGCGAGCAGCAGGGCGGCGACGCCCAGCGTCTTGTGCAGCTGGTAGAGCGTGAACTGGCCCGGATCGCCGGGCGCGAGCCGGGTCATGGCATAGCCCGTCGCGGCGAGCGCGACGACGAGCGCGGCGCCAATCCAGTGGAGGGCGATCGTCGGGAATGGATGCCGGGTCTGGAGCCCTTGCATGGCGGCGGACAGCCTCCCTTTCCCCTCCAGCGTGCCGGGGCTCCGCGAAACCGCGATGTCTCCTGCGTGTCGGAGAAGCGTCACGCGGCGCGGGTACAGGGGTTGCAGCCGGGCGTGCAGGCCGCATCGCCCATCCCTTCGCCGGAGGTACCGAGATGAGCGCCTACGAGAACGACTATCCCGACCACACGCGCACGCCGGGCTACACGCATGGCGACGAGCCGCCCTGCAACCGGTCCGCGAACCCGACGCTCTACGACGTGATCGACGCGCGCGCCTCGCGCCGCGGGATCCTGGTCGGCGGGCTCGCCACGGCGGTCGGCGGCCTGTTCGGCGCCGGCGCGGCCGCGCCGGCCAAGGCACAGGCGAAGCCGCTCCTCGGCTTCAAGGCGATCACGGTCTCAGAGGCCGACAGCGTCGTCGTCCCCGAAGGCTACAGGGTCCAGGTCCTCGCGCCCTGGGGCACGCCGATCTCCGGCACGATGCCCGCCTTCCGCGCTGGCGCGAACAGCGGCGCCGAGCAGGGCATGCAGGTGGGCATGCACCATGACGGGATCCACTTCTTCCCGATCGGCGGCTCGTCGACCGACGGCCTTGTCGCCATGAACCACGAGTATGTCGAGGCACGCTTCCTGCACGCCACGTGGCGCGGGAAGGAGATGCGCGAGAGCGGCGTGCGGGTCGAGAACGACCGCCGCGACGCCGACGAGGTCCTGAAGGAGATCAACGCCCATGGCGTCTCGGTCTTCCGCGCGCGGCGCGGCGCCACTGGCGACTGGGAGGTGGTACAGGACCCGCGCAACCGCCGGATCACGGCTGCGACGCCGATGACCTTTTCCGGCCCGGTGCGCGGCAGCAGACACGTGGTGACGAAGTACAGCCCCGACGGCACGCGCACCCGCGGCACGATCAACAACTGCGCGCACGGCAACACGCCGTGGAACACCTACATGACCGCCGAGGAGAACTGGGCCGGCTATTTCCGCAATACCGATCGCCAGGACCAGAAGCCCAACCATCCCCGCGAACATGCCCGCTACGGCGTCGCCACCGAGCGCTCTCGCTATGCCTGGGAGCTCGCCGCCTCGGGCGCCGACGAATTCGTCAGGTTCGACGCCTCGACGCGCGGCGCCGGCCCGGCCGAGGATTATCGCAACGAGCCGAACGGCTTCGGCTGGATGGTCGAGATCGATCCCTTCGATCCGAACAGCGTCCCGGTCAAGCGCACGCATCTCGGCCGCTTCGCGCACGAGGGCGTGGTCTTCGCGCCCGCGGTTCCCGGCAAGCCGGTGGTCTGCTACTCGGGCGACGACGCGCGCTTCGAGTACATCTACAAGTTCGTCTCCGCCAGGCCCTACGATCCGGCGACGGCGAGCGGCGCGCTGCTCGACGAAGGCACGCTCTACGCGGCGAAGTTCAACGCCGACGGCACGGGCGAGTGGCTGGCGCTGGCGCCGGGCCATAACGGCCTGACCCCGGCGAACGGCTTCGCCGACCTCGCGGACATCCTCGTGAACACCCGCCTCGCCGCCGATCGCGCCGGCGCCACCAAGCTCGACCGGCCGGAATGGGGCACGGTCGATCCCAGGACCGGCGAGGTCTATTTCGCGCTGACCAACAACACCTCGCGCACCGAGGCGCAGGTCGATCCCGTCAACCCGCGCGCGCGCAACCAGTTCGGCCAGATCGTGCGCTGGACCGAGTCGCGCGGCGAGCATGCCGCGACGACGTTCCGCTGGGACCTGTTCGTGGTCGCCGGGGACGTGGGCACCAGCCGCGGCGCCAATGGCAGGGCGCTTGCCGCCGACAGCATCTTCGCCTGCCCCGACGGGCTGTGGTTCGACGCCGAAGGGCGGCTCTGGATCCAGACCGACATGGGCGAGAGCGAGATGAACCGCGGCGACCTCAAGCCGATGGGGAACAACCAGATGCTCGCCGCCGATCCGCGCACCGGCGAGATCCGTCGCTTCCTGGTCGGACCCAAGGGCCAGGAGATCACCGGCGTCATCACCACGCCGGACGGCCGCACGATGTTCGTCAACGTCCAGCATCCTGGCGCGACGACGTCGCCGGCCGACTTCGCCGCGGGCAAGTACGTGTCGAACTGGCCGGATGGCGGCGCGGCGGTCCCGCGCTCCGCGACGCTCGTGATCACGCGTGCCGATGGCGGCGTGATCGGCGCGTGACGTGGCGCCAGGCCGGGCGCGAGGGGCGACGCCGTCGTGGCGCCGCCCCTCGCGTCGCTCAGCTCCCGATCTCGCCGCCGTCGGCCCTGGTGATGGCGACCACGGAGGGTCGCGGCGGGACGCCGGGCTGGAAGTCCGGCCAGCGCGTGCCGGGGTTCTCGAAGCTCGCCTTGCCGCCCTCCCCGGGATGCTGGACGGAGACGAACACCGTCCGCCCGTCGGGCGTGAAGGCCGGGCCGGTCATCTCCGCGCCGGTCGGCGTGCGGAAGAGATGCTTGGACAGCGCGCGGCCCGGGCCGCGCGTGTCGGCGCCGTAGAGGCCGTCGGCCATGTCGTTGCCGAAATTGTCCATGCCGTCGGTGGTGATCCAGGCCCGGCCCCTCGGGTCGAAGGTGATGTTGTCCGGGGCCTGGAACCAGCCGTCCTCGGAGGTCGCGGGATGGTACCGGGCCTGCGCCTTCGGGTCCTTCGGGTTGCCGGCGACGATGAAGAAGCCCCAGCGGCACCTGGTCGCCCCGTGGTCGTAGCCCTGGCCCTTCACGGCAGGCGGCGAGATCTCGACGATCTGGCCCCACCTGTTGTCTGCGCGCGGGTTGGCGGCGTTGGCGCGCTCGCGCGCGCTGGCGTCCGTCGCCGGCTTGCGGCGCTCGTTGTAGGTCAGCACGACATAGACCCTGCCGGTGACAGGGTCGACCGCGACGCCCTCGGGCCTGTCCATCGGCGTGGCGCCGACGAGGTCGGCGGCGCGGCGCGTCTCGATGCACACGTCGGCCTGGCTCGCGAAGCCGTTCGCCGCCGTCAGCGGGCCCTGGCCATGGACCAACGGCAGCCAGTCCATCGTGCCGTCGTCGTTGAAGCGAGCGACGAAGAGCGTGCCCTCGTCGAGCAGGTCCATGTTGGGCTCGCGGCGCGCGGGCTCGAAGCGCCCCTTCGTCACGAACTTGTAGACGTACTCGAAGCGCTCGTCGTCGCCCGAGTAGAGCGCGATCCGGCCATCGTGCGAGATCGCGGTCATCGCGCCCTCGTGCTTGATGCGGCCGATCGCCGTGCGCTTCACCGGCGTCGACGAGGGATCGTAGGGATCGTACTCGACGACCCAGCCGAAGCGGTTGGGCTCGTTCGGCTCCTTGTCGAGGTCGAAGCGCGGGTCATGCGCGCCCCATGGCGCGCCGCGACTGGCCTGCACGTTGTAGCGCGCGTAGTTGCGCGCCTCGGCCGTCCTGTTGCGGTCGCCGCGGAAATAGCCGTTGAAGTTCTCCTCGCCCGACAGGACCGTGCCCCAGGGCGTGAAGCCGCCGGCGCAGTTGTTGAGCGTGCCGACGACCCGCGTGCCCGCCGGGTCGGCGCCGGTGCGCAGGCGCGGGTGGCCCGCGGCTGGGCCGGCGACGCGGAACGTCGCGCCGCGCATCGACAGGCGGCGGTTGTAGGGGCTGTCCTTGACGTAGCTCCAGCGCCCGCCCGACCTGCGCACCTCGACGACCGAGAGGCCATGGGCGCTCTGGTCGTGCTCGACCTGCTCCTTCGTCAGCCCCTTCGCGCCGTTGTTGCGCCCGTCCATGCCGGGCCACATGAGCTCGTTGTTCGTGTACTCGTGGTTCGAGCACAGCAGGCCGCGCGAGGAATTGCGCGAGCCGAAGGGCAGCGGCCAGTAGGCGAGGAAGTCGCAGTTGTAGCCGAACTGCTTCTCCTGCGCGGCGCCATCGACCTTGCCGGGGACGAAGTCCGGCGCGTCCTTCGCGATCGGGTCGCCCCAGCGGATCAGGACCTCGGCGCGGTAGCCCTCGGCGACGTGGTGGTGCTCGTCGAGCCCATGCTTGACGTCGCGGAACCTGAGCGTCGAGCCGTCCGGCGAGGACGCCTGCTGCGCGGTCGCGTCCTCGCCCGCCAGCGTGGCGCCGAGCACGCCCGCGGCGGCGCCCGCGAGGAGCAGGCGGCGGGAGATGACGTCCTGGATGGACGGCGCGTGCGTCTCGTTCACGCCG
>CANMWW010000038.1 GCA_947500965.1 Alphaproteobacteria bacterium | reverse complement strand
GTCGGCGCCGCGGAACTTCGCGCCGTGCAGGTCTGCGTCGGAAAGCGTCACGCCGCTCAGCGTCGAGCCCGTGAAGTCGCCGCGCACGATGCGCGCGCCGTCGAGCTGGACCTCGTCCATCGTCGCGCCGGCGAAGGAGGCGGCCACCTCCTCCCCGCTCCACGCGCCGGCCTTCAGCAGCATGCCCGGCCGCAGGTCGCTCTCGCGGAGATCGCAGTTGCCGAGGCGCGCGCCGCCGAAGTCGATGCCCCGGCCGTCGATGCGCCGCAGGTCGCAGGCGACGAGGATCGCGGCGCGGAAGTCGGCGCAGAACATGTCCGCGCGCGAGAGGTCGCATTCCGTGAACTCGGCCGAGGCCGCGTTCGTCGCCACGAACTGCGCCGTGGAGAGGTCCGCGTCGGAGAGCTTGAGGCCGGAGAGGTCCTTGTTCCGGAAATCCGCGCGCTGCCCGCCGGGGACCCCGGACAGGAAGTCGCCATGCAGGTTCCGTATCACGTCGAATTCGCGCTGGTCGATCACCGCGTCGCGCCCTGCCCTGTCGGAAATCCCCGGGATTTCCAGAAAACCCGCAGATTCGTTATGTCGGGCGGGCGGCGCGCTCAAGCGTTGAATCGCCGGATCAGGTCTTCGACGGACGAGCGCGTCGCGCGGATGCCTGGCGATCGTTAAGATCGCGAAACCAGTCCGTTCATGTCCTCGAAAACGCCAAGCCTGCGGAGGCCCGCTCGCCTGCAGCCGAAGATAGCAGTTCCGGGCGCAGCCTCACGCGCCGCGCCAGCCGACATCCCTGCTCGCCACGAAGTGCAGGCGCCTGCGCGTCTCCTCGAGCCTGCCGTGGAGGGCGGCGAGGCTTGTTCCCGTAAGCGCGACCGCGTCGCCATGCAGGTCGTCGCGCCGCAGGTGGAGCGACGTCCCGACAAGCCGAAGCCCGTCGGCCGCGATCCTCACCTCGCCGATCAGGCGGGCAAGGAGCGCAAGATCCTCGGCCGTCGTCGACCCTTCCCTCCCGATCTCGAGCGCCGCGTCGTCCATTGGTTGCTCCTGCCTCGTGGATCCCCGAAGCCTGCGACGCCGTTGGCTCCGGCGGAACACGACCGGATGTCGCAGGCCGCGGCGTCCGTCGCGCGACGGCTGGCGATCCCGAAGAGGCGGCATGGCGCCGTCGACCGCGCGGGTATCTCCAGAGTGGCGTCTTCTGTACCGGCCGCGTCGCTTCGTCGCCGCTAGCGTCGGGCGATTACAAGGGCGGTTCGAAGCCGCCGGTGCCCTCTCCGAGCCTTCCAGAGGTCCTGCGCGCACGTGAAGCCGCTGGCGAGGCGACGGCAAGGCACGCGGATGGGAACGGGTCGGCGGCGCCGGCCGGAACGGCGCTACGGGGGATGCCGATGGACTTCGACTACGACATGATCGTGATCGGCTCGGGACCTTCGGGCCAGCGGGCGGCGATCCAGGCCGCCAAGATCGGACGGCGCGCCGCCGTGATCGAGCGCTCGCGCGCCGTCGGCGGCGTGTGCGTGAACACGGGGACGATCCCGTCCAAGACCTTCCGCGAGGCCGTGCTCCACCTCTCGGGGTTCCGGGAGCGCGGGATCTACGGCTCGTCCTACAGGGTGAAGCAGGACATCTCGATCGACGACCTGCTCTACCGCGTGCACCAGGTCGTGCGCTCCGAGATAGACGTGATCCGCAACCAGATGTCGCGGAACCGCGTCGAGCTCATCGAATCCACCGCGCGTTTCGTCGACCCGCACACGATCGAGCTGCAATCCGCCGCCGGGCATGGGCGCCGCCAGATCAGCGCAGCGAAGATCGTCGTCGCCTGCGGGACGGAGGCCGCGCGCGACGGCCACATTCCCTTCGACGGCCAGCAGGTCTTCACGAGCGACGACGTGCTCGGGCTGGAGCGCCTGCCCCGGTCTCTCATCGTGGTCGGCGCGGGCGTGATTGGCGTCGAGTACGCGACGATGTTCGCCGCCCTCGGCGTGCGGGTCACCATCGTCGACAAGCGGCCTACGCTGCTTCCGTTCCTCGACCACGAGATCTCGGCCGCGCTCACCTACGTGATCCAGCAGAGCAACGTGACGATGCGCCTCGGCGAGGAGGTGTCGGGCATCGACCTCCGGCAGGGGGCATCCAAGCCGGTCGAGGTGCGGCTGCGGAGCGGCAAGGTCCTGCATGCGGAGGCGGCGCTCTACTCGATAGGCCGCGTCGGGGCGACGGCGCGGCTCGACCTGGACAAGGCCGGCGTGCTTCGCGACGAGCGGGGCCGCATCGCGGTGAACGCGCATTTCCAGAGCAATGTCGGGCATGTCTACGCGGTGGGGGACGTGATCGGTTTTCCCTCCCTCGCGTCCACGTCCTACGAGCAGGGCAGGTCCGCGGCCCGCCACGCCTTCGGGCTGCGCGCCGACGAGGAGGCAGGCATCGGCCTCTTCCCCTACGGCATCTACACCGTGCCGGAGATCTCGACGATCGGCCGGAACGAGGACGAACTGACCGCGGCCGGCATACCCTACGAGATCGGCAAGGCCAACTACCGGGAGATCTCGCGCGGGCAGATCATCGGCGACCGGACCGGCATGCTCAAGATCGTCTTCAGCCCCGATACCAGGAAGCTGCTGGGGGTCCACATCATGGGCGAGGGAGCGAGCGAACTGATCCATATCGGCCAGACCCTGATGGCCCATGACGGCTGCATCGACTACTTCGCCGACGCGGTGTTCAACTTCCCGACCCTTGCCGAGTGCTACAAGACCGCGGCGCTCGATGGCCTGAACCGCCTGTCGTCCTGAGCCAGATGCACGGGCGGAGCATCCGTTCCGGCGCGCCCGACCGGGCCCTGCCGGAAGCCGAGGCCGACCGGCTTCGCGCCGCGCTTGCCGCCTGCGAGGCAGGCCGGGACGTGCTCGACGTTTCCGCCACCGAGGCGCGACGCATCGCCGACGGCGAGATCGTGGAACTCAAGGCCACCGTAGCCGACCTGCGCGAGCGACTCGAGCAGGTCGCCGCGGAGCGCGATGCGATCGCGCAGCGTGTCCGCTCGGAGGCGGAGGCGGAGATCCTCCAGCTGCGCGAGACCGCGGGCAGCCTGCGCGCGGCCCTGGAGGCGGCGGCGGCGCGCCACGAGGCGACGTTGCAGGAACGGCAGTCCGCGTGGCGGGCCGAGGAGCTCGAGCTCCAGGCGACGGCCGCGGCCCTCCGCACCGCGATCGAGGAACAGAAGGCGACGCACGAGGAGCGCCTGCAGGAGGAGGCGCGGCGCCACGAGGCCGTGGCCCGCGACCTGCAGCGCATGGTCTCCGCCCTGCGCACCCGGCTGGAGGAGCGGACCGATGACGATCGACAGCGCCCCTGACATGGGCAAGGCGCGCCGTCGCGCGCGCGGCAGGCCTGCCACCAGCCCTCCCCGCCCGCGGCTGCTCCTCGAGATCTCGAACGCCATCGCGTCGCTCGACTCGCTGGCCGAGCAGCTCGAGGCGCTCGTCGCGGCGATCTGCTCGGCCCTCGACGCGGAGGCGGCGACCCTCTTCCTGCACGACCCGGCGACGGACGAACTCTATTCGCGGGTCGCGCGAGGCGGGACCAGTCGCGAGATCAGGATCGGCAGCCGGTCCGGGATCGCGGGCGCGGTGTTCGCCTCGGGACAGGGGATCGTGGTGCCCGACGCCTATGCCGACGCGCGCTTCGATCGCTCGGTCGACGCGAGGACGGGATTCCTCACCCGGAACATCGCCTGCGCGCCCGTGCGTACGGTCAGGGGCGATGTCATCGGCGTGGTGCAGGCCCTCAACAGGCGGCAAGGAGGCTTCGAGGAGGAGGATCTTCGCCTCCTCGGGTCGATCGCGCTGCAGGCCTCGGTCGTGCTCCAGGGCACGCTGCACCACGAGAAGACCGAGCGCGCGCGCGCGCGCGAGGCGGAGTTCCTCGGGATCGTCGCGCAGGTGTCCACGGAGATCAACCTGGGGCCGTTGCTCCGGATGATCATGGACGCGATCACGCGCCTGCTCGACGCCGAGCGGTCGACCCTCTTCCTGAACGACGAGAAGACCGGCCAGCTCTACACCGAGGTTGGCCAGGGCCTCGGCGCGACGAAGATCACCCTGCCGAACCACGTGGGCATAGCCGGCGCCGTCTTCACCTCGGGGCAGGCGATCAACATCCCCCACGCCTACGCCGACCTGCGATTCAACCCGTCCTTCGACAAGCGCACGGGCTTCTTCACCCGGTCGATCCTGTGCGCGCCGGTCCGGAACAAGGACGGCAAGGTCATCGGCGTGACGCAGGTTCTCAACAGGCGAGGGGGACCGTTCACCGAATCCGACGAACAGCGCCTGCAGGCCTTCACCGCGCAGATCTCGATCGGCCTCGAGAACGCCAAGCTGTTCGACGACGTCCAGAAGATGAAGAACTACAACGAGAGTGTCCTCGAATCGATGTCGAACGGCGTCGTCACGCTCGACGACGGGCGCCGGATCGTGACATGCAACGCCGCCGGTGGGCGGATCCTGCGGATGGAGCCCGATCGCATCGTCGGCCTCTCCGCCGACGAGTTCTTCGCGGGCGCGAACGCATGGGTGCTCGCGCAGATCGACAGGGTCGCGGAGACCAGGGCGCCGTCATCCGTGATGGATGGAGAGATGGAGGCCGGCCCCGAGGACGATCGCGAGACGCTCTCCGTCAACCTGACGTCCCTGCCGCTCGCAGGCGCCAACGGGACGTCGCTCGGGACCCTGCTTCTCGTCGAGGACATCAGCTCCGAGAAGCGCATGAAGTCGACCATGGCCCGCTACATGGATCCCGCGCTCGCAGAGCAGTTGCTCGGCAAGGGGCAGGAGGCGCTCGGAGGCGTCGCGGTGGACGCGACGATCCTGTTCTCGGACGTGCGCAGCTTCACCACCCTGACCGAGGAACTGGGGCCGCAGGGCACGGTCCAGATGCTGAACGAGTATTTCACCGAGATGGTCGACTGCATCGCCGCGCAGGGCGGGATCCTCGACAAGTTCATCGGCGACGCGATCATGGCCGTCTTCGGCGCGCCCTTCCCCAAGGGCGACGACGAGGATCGCGCGCTGAAATGCGCGATCGCGATGATGCTGGAACTGCGGCGGCTCAACATGGCGCGCGCCGCGCGTGGCTCGAAGCCGATCAGGATCGGCATCGGGTTGAACACCGACAGGATCATCTCCGGCAACATCGGCTCCCCGAAGCGCATGGAGTACACGGTGATCGGCGACGGGGTGAACCTTGCCTCGCGCCTCGAGGGCGCCTGCAAGCAGTACGCTGCCGAGATCCTGGTCAGCGAGTTCACCTTCTCGCGCCTGAAGGGCTTCTACCGCACGCGCGAGGTCGACAAGGTCGTGGTCAAGGGCAAGACCAGGCCGGTCGCCGTCTACGAGGTGCTGGACCACCACACCGACGAGACCTTCCCCAACCTGCGCGACGTGGTGAACAACTTCGAGCACGGCCTGAAGCTCTATCGCCAGGGGAACTGGACCAAGGCAATCGAGGGGTTCGAGGGCGCGCTGAAGGCCAATCCGGCCGACAAGCTCTCCGCGACGTATGTCGATCGCTGCCGCCAGTTGATGGCCCGCCCGCCCGGCGACGGCTGGGATGGCGTCTGGACCATGACCGAGAAGTGACGGCGCGCGCGGTGCCCGCGCGCTCCCCGGCCTTCCGGGACGCCGGTTTCAACGGAGGGCGCATGCGCGGATCGAGGCTCGTGGAACCTCGAAAGGAGCTTCACCTTCGCGAGATGGATCGCCACGGCTCGGCCGGGCCAGCGAAGCGGCGCGAACTGCACGCGTGGTCCGGGCGGGCATGCCGTGGTATGCCCCGTCCATGGTCGTGCGCCTGGCTCGCTTGCTCGTGCTCGCGCTGGTAGCCTCGTGCATGGCCTGCGCCATGCCCGCGGCGGCCCAGCCAGAGCCGCGGATCAGCGCGGTACGCTGGCTGGAGATGGCAGACCCCGGAGCTGCCAGCCCCGACGAGGCGGTGGCCGCACTGGCGCGAGCTGCTAGGCGGGAGCTGGCGCGGCTGGACGACGCGCCGGCGAAGCTCTTCGAGCCGGCATGGTTCGCCATCCGGCTCGAGCGAGGCGGGGACGCCCAGACGCCTGGCTTCCTGCGAATCAAGTCCCAGCAACGCCGCGAAATCGACGCCTGGCTGTTGGTCGACGGCAGGATCGTGGCGCGCAAGGCGGGCGGCTACGCACGCGTGGCGGGCGCCGATGCCATCCTTGGCGGCGAATTCGCGCTGCCGCTCGCGGCATGGATCGGCCTGGAGGCGGTCGTCATCCTGCGCAGCGTGTCGACGGAACCGTCAGACTTCAACCCCTCCTTCGCGCAGGGGGATCAACTGCATCGCATGACCGTCTTCCGGGCCGGCTTCGTCCTGTTCTTTGCCGGCGTCATGACGGTATTCATCGGCTTCCAGCTGATCGTGTTCGTGTCGCTGCGCGAGCGCGCGGCGATCGACTACGCGCTCTTCTGCGCGGTGATCTTGCTGGTCATCCTCGTCCGGCCCGCCTTCCTCCCGGTCGACCTGTCGTGGGGATCCTTGCGGTTGCTCCCGGGCGACTTCATCGCCGAGTTCCGGTTCCTGACGTTATTGGCCGGGCTGCGCATGGTCGAAAGCATCCTGGACCTGCAGAATTCCTCGCCCAGGCTCTGGACCCGCCACCGACTCCTGCTGTCCGGGTCGGTGGCCATCGGCCTCCCTGCGCTCGCGCTCGGGCCATCGTTCTTCTCGCCCGCTGTCGCGGTTCTGCTGATCCTCGGAAGCCTTTGGTCGCTTGTCGTGACGGCGCTATCCGCTCGACGAGGCGTTGCCGGCGCGTCCTGGCTGCTGGTCGGTTTCTCGGGCCTGATCGGCTCGGTCGTCTTCACCAACCTCTGCTTTCTTGGAATTCTCGATTTCATCGGCCCGTTGGAATTCATCTTGCCGTTGGGCGGCCTCTGGCATGTCGCCTTCGGCGCCCTTGCGCTCGGCCGGAAGTTCGCGCGGCTGCGCGAGGAGCGCCATCGCGCGGAACTGCGGGACGTCGAAGTGCAGGGGCTGGCGCGGCTGGTGCGGGTGGTGTGCCACGACGTGAGCAATCCGCTGATGCGGGTGAAACTCTTCCACGAGCGCCTGGGAAGGCATCTGGAGAGCGGTGATGCGCCGCATGTCGTTGCCGCGACGCTGCGCAAGGCGATGCACGCCGCCGGCGGGATCGCGGCCGTGATCGCGGAGGTGCGGAACCAGGAGATGCTGCGCGAGGGCGACGGCAAGCCGCCGGTCGACGTGGTCGATGTCGCGGCCCTCGCTCGAGACGCGGTGGAGTTGTCGCGGGAACAAGCCGCCGCGAAGGGGGTCGCCATCCGGGAGCAACTGCCCGCATCGGCCTTCGGCCGTGCCAATGCAACGGTGCTCGTCCACAGCGTGCTGGGCAACCTGCTGTCGAACGCGATCAAGTTCTCGCCACCGGGCGGCGAGATCCGCGTCGAGGTCGTGCAGGCGCCAGCGCAGGTGGGCGTGCGCGTTTCCGACGCGGGCCCGGGCATGCCCGCCGAGACGATCGCGGCCCTGGAGCGCTCGGCCATGGTTGCCAGCCGGCTTGGCACGTCGGGGGAGCGCGGGGCCGGCTTCGGGCTCGGGCTGGCGCGCGACTTCACCGTGGCGATGGGCGGCGCCCTGCGGATCGAACCCCGCGAGGCGCATGACGGTCCGGGCATGCCGGGCACCACGGTCACCGTCTGGCTGGCCGCGGCCTGAACGCCCGCCACCGATCCGGGGCGCCGTGGCCGGCTCACGCCCCGTGGCAGCGCTTGAACTTGCGGCCGCTGCCGCAGGGGCAGGGGTCGTTGCGGCCGATGCCGCGATAGGGATCGACGACGGTGTCGCGGCCGACCGAGCCGCCGAGCCGCGCGGCCTTGCGGCGCTCGGCGATGCCCGCCTCGGTGAAGCCGTGCCAGGCGGAGAGCTCCGCCACAGCGTCCTCGATGGGCCGCGTCTCGTGCAGCAGCCGCTCCGGATCCTCCGCCCAGCGGCGCAGGTCGTCCTCGATGTCCTGCCCGTCGTCGAAATACGGGGCGGCCTTGCCGGAGGCGAACATGTCGCGCGCGCGCTCGGCGAGCGCGGGATCGCCGCCCGGCGCCGCCGCGAGCGCGCCGCAGGCCTGGATCCAGCCGATCCAGCCCGCGTCGTCGGGCTCCAGCCCGGCCTCCGCGACCGCCTCCAGCATCGCGCCGAGGCGCGCGGCCTCGATGCGCCCGCGCGCATGCAGCCCGAGCGCGGCGTCGAGCGCCGACCAGCGCACATGCCCGTCCGCCGCGGGATCCGCCACCAGCGCGGCGAGCGGCTCGAGGTCGTCCTCGAAGAGCGAGACCAGCACGCGCGGCAGCGTGTCGGTCAGCGTGTCGCCGAGCGCGTGCTCGAGCTCCTCGGCCGGGCGCGCGAGGAACTCCAGCAGCGGCCGCCAGGCGCCGGCCTCGCCGGCCTGCGCGCAGAGATGCAGCAGCAGCAGCGGCGCGTCGCCATCCTCCGCGGGATCGATGTCGCCGGCGGCGTAGCCGCGCAGCGTCTCGAGGAAGAAGCCGCGGCACTCGTCCCAGCGCTCGATCGCCTCCGCCATCGCCTCGGCGGGCAGGCCCTCCGACTGCGCGAGCTCGAGGAAGAGCTCTTCCGCGAGCGTCAGTTCGTCGTCGTCGCCGCCTGTGCCGACCATCGCGCCGCTCCCCGGGTGCCGTCGCCTCGTGCGAGGCCATTCGCATGGAAGCCCCCGCCGCGTCTATGATGCGCGCCGGCGGGCGGGGCCGCCACCGGCATGGGGGTCTGGTCATGAAGAACACGTCGCCGCTCGCGCTGCTGCTCAATGTCGGCCACGCGCTCGACCACCTCTTCCTGCTGGTCTTCGCCACCGCCGTCGGCGCCATCGCGGCGGAATGGGGCATGGGCTGGAACGACCTCATGCCCTACACGATGGGCGCCTTCGTGATGTTCGGCCTCGGCTCCGTGCCGGCCGGCAAGCTCGGCGACCAGTGGGGCCGGCGCGCGATGATGGTCGTGTTCTTCCTCGGCATCGGCGCGTCGGGCCTTCTCGTGGCGCTGTGCCAGGACCGCTGGCAGCTCGCCGCGGCGCTCACGCTGATGGGCTGCTTCGCGGCCATCTACCACCCCGTCGGCATCCCGATGCTGGTGCAGAAGGCCGCCAATCCCGGCTTCACCATCGGCGTCAACGGCCTCGCCGGGAACCTCGGCATCGCGGTGGCCGCGATCCTCACGGGCTTCCTCGTCAAGCATGTCGGCTGGCGCGCGGCCTTCGCCGTGCCGTCGCTGGTCGCGATCGGCTGCGGCGTCCTCTTCGCCCTCGTCGTGCCGCGCGAGGACATGGCGCCGGCGCGCCGCAAGCCGAAGCTGCTCGACCTGCCGCGCGCGACGCTGGCGCGCGTCTTCGCGGTGATGACGCTGACCGCGGTGTCGGGCAGCCTGGTCTTCAACTTCACCACCAACGGCACCGGCCAGCTGCTGGCGGAGCGCTTCCGCGGCACGGTCGAGGACCCGGCCATGCTCGGCGCGCTGCTCGCGCTGGTCTTCGCCACGGCGTCCTTCGCGCAGCTCGCGGTCGGGCTGCTCATCGACCGCTTCCCGCTCAGGCGCATCTACCTGCCGATCGTGGCGATGCAGGTGCCGCTCTTCCTGCTCGCCTCGCAGGCGGAGGGCTGGGCGCTGCTGGTGGTCGCCATCGCCTACATGGCCTTCGTCTTCGGCGCGATCCCGTTCACCGACGCGATCATCCTGCGCTACGTCGACGACCGCATGCGCTCGCGCGTCACGGGCATGCGCCTTGCGGTGTCCTTCACCGGCGCGTCGCTCGCGATCTGGCTGCTGGGCCCGGCGGTGAAGACCGCCGGCTTCGCCACGATGCTCGCGGCCATGGCCGGAATCGCGACGATCACCGCGGCGCTGGTCTGCTTCCTGCCCGCGCGCGACGGCGCCGACGCCGCGCCGGCGTGACGGCCGCGCGCTAGCGGCGCAGCACCGAGGGATTGACGACGAAGGCCGGGTCGGGCCGGCCATCGAGCCCGTCGAGGGCGTTGCGCGCGCAGACCTCGGCGACGCGGGCATAGGTCTCCGCGATGTAGGCG
>CANMWW010000037.1 GCA_947500965.1 Alphaproteobacteria bacterium | reverse complement strand
TGTCCAGCAGCGTGATCCCGGTCAGCAGGAGCGCGAGGCCGGGGCCCACGAGCAGGAAGCCGACGACGTCGAGGGACACCGGCGCGTCTGGCGGCAGGCGCGGGACATGCCGGGCCGCGAGCGCCGCCCCGAGGGCCGCGATCGGCAGGTTGATCCAGAAGATCCAGTGCCACGACAGGAACGAGGTGAGGAAGCCACCGACGGGCGGGCCCATGATCGGCGCGACCAGGGCCGGCATGCTCAGCATCGCGAAGGCCGCGACCATCTCGCCGCGCGGCACGCTGCGCAGCACAAGCAGGCGCGCCACGGGCAGCATCATCGCCCCGCCGAGGCCCTGCACGACCCGTGCGCCGACGAGGCTGGCGAGGTCCCAGGACAGCGCGCAGCCCGCCGAGCCCAGCGCGAAGACGCCGAGCGCAGCCTGGAAGACCGGCCGCGCGCCGAAGCGGTCGGCGATCCAGCCCGAGGCGGGCACGAAGACGGCGAGCGCCATCAGGTAGGAGGTCAGCGCGAGCTTGAGGTGCAGCGGGTCGGCGCCGAAGTCGCGCGCGATCGTCGGCAGCGCCGTGGTCAGCACCGTCGAGTCCAGGTTCTGCATGAAGAGGGCCGAGGAGACGATCAGCGGCACGAGCCGGTACCGGCCCGCGCCCTCGGCCTCGCTGCTCATCGACAGGCTCCGCCCCGGCTCCCCGAAGCGCGGCACTCTATGGCCGGCGCGGGCGCTGTCAATCGAGGGGCGCTCGGCGCGGGGGCTGGCGCGTTGCGGCTTCTGCGCGCGGGTGCCTGCTGCCATGATGGAGGCGGAGGGGATCGCGCATGTCCATGGAGACGCCATCGCGGAGCTTCGCGCCGCTGCGCGAGGACCAGGCCGTGGAGGACATCGTCAGCCGCTTCCGCGCGCGCACCCTGCCGCGCGAGGCATGGACGCACCAGGCCCATCTCGCGGTCGGCCTCTGGCATGTCCTGCGGCATGGCGAGGATGCCGCGCTCGCGATGCTGCGCGACGGGATCCGCGCCTACAACGAGGCGGTCGGCGTGCCGAACAGCGACACGCGCGGCTACCACGAGACCGTGACGCGCTACTACGCCTGGGCGGCCGCGCGGTTCCTGGAGCACGCGGCTCCGGGAAGCCTCGCCGGGCTCGTCGATGCCTTCGTCGACAGCCGGCTCGGCTCGAAGGAGGGGATCTTCGCCTTCTGGAGCCGGCCAGGGCTGCTCTCGGTCGAGGCACGGCGCGGCTGGGCCCCGCCCGACCTCGCGCCGCTGGACGCCGGGCAGCTCGAGGCCCCTGTGGACGCCGGACGGGGGGCGACGTAAGAGGGGGACATACCGTCACGGCTGGGGGCAGGCGATGGATCCACTCGTCCACGAATGGCTGAACCTGGCGATCCGCTGGGCCCACGTGATGTTCGGCATCGCCTGGATCGGGTCGTCGCTCTACTTCATGTGGCTCGATGCATCGCTGGAGCCGCCCGACCCGCCGCGCGCGGGCGTGGCCGGCGAGGCCTGGTCCGTCCATGGCGGAGGCTTCTACCGCGTCGAGAAGTTCGGCGTCGCGCCGCCTGCGCTGCCGCGCCGCCTCCACTGGTTCAAGTGGGAGGCCGGGATGACCTTCGTCACCGGCGCCCTGCTGCTGCTGCTGGTCTTCCACTACGGCATGGGCGGCGATGTGTTCGTCGAGCCGCGCCTCGCCGCGCTCGGCGGCGCCGGCGCCACGGCCTTCTTCGCGGCGCTCGTGTGCCTGTCCTGGCTCCTCTACGACGCGCTGTTCCGCTCGGCGCTCGGGCGCGCCCGCCCGCTGCACGCCGCCGCGATCGGGTTCGCGGCGCTGGTCGTCGTGATCTGGGCCCTCTGCCGCGTCATGCAGCCCCAGGCGGCCTTCGTCCATGTCGGCGCGCTGGTCGGCACGCTGATGGTCGCCAATGTCTGGATGATCATCATCCCGAACCAGCGCGCGATGGTGGAGGCGGTGACCGCGGGCCGCGCGCCCGACGCCGATCGCGGGCTGCAGGGCAAGATCCGCTCGACGCACAACTCCTACCTGACGCTTCCCGTCGTCTTCATGATGCTGTCGAAGAACTTCTCCTCCACGTGGGGCAGCGCCCATGCCTGGGCGATCCTCACGGGGCTGATCGTCATCGGCGCGATCGTCCGGCACTGGTTCCTGCTCCACGACAAGGGCAGGACGGAGGAGGGGCGCTGGATCTGGCCGGCCGCGATCGCGGGCGCGGTCGCGCTGTTCTTCGTCGCACGGGCGGGCTGAGCGATGGCCGGCCGCCTCACCACCCATGTCCTCGACACCGCCCGCGGCGTCCCGGGCGGGGGCATCGCCTTCGTCCTGCACCGCCTCGAGGGCGAGGGCCGGGTCCAGGTCGCCACCGGGCTGACCAACGCCAACGGGCGGACCGACGCTCCCCTGCTGGAGGGCGAGGCGATGCGCGCCGGGCGCTACGAGCTCGTCTTCGCGGCGGGCGACTATTTCCGCGCCCATGGCATGGCCCTGAGCGACCCGCCCTTCCTCGACGAGATCGTGCTGCGCTTCGCCGTCGCCGACGCGTCCGCGCACTACCACGTGCCGCTTCTCGCCAGCCCCTGGTCCTACGCGACCTATCGCGGCAGCTGAGCACGGGATCCCGCGGGAAGTTTCGCGGGGCGGGTGATCCGATCCTCCAGCCCATCCGTAGAGATACGGAACGAACGGAAGGACCGCACATGCAGCTCGACCTCGCCCAGACGACCCAGACCAGCCAGGACCGCGACGAGGCCCCGCGCCTCGTGCGCCCGACCCGCGCCGAGGCCGAGGCCGCCGTCCGCACGCTCCTGCGCTGGACCGGGGACGACCCGGACCGCGAGGGCCTGCTTGGCACGCCGGAGCGCGTCGTGCGCGCCTATGACGAGTGGTTCGCGGGCTACAACGAGGATCCCGTCTCGATCCTCGAGCGCACCTTCGAGGAGACCGAGGGCTACGACGAGATGGTCGTCCTGCGCGACATCCGCTTCGAGTCCTTCTGCGAGCACCACGTCGCGCCGATCATCGGTGTCGCGCATTGCGCCTACCTGCCGAACAAGCGCGTCGTCGGCATCTCCAAGATCGCGCGCGTGATCGAGCTCTACGCCAAGCGCCTGCAGATCCAGGAGAAGCTGACGTCGCAGATCGCCAACGCGATCCAGGACGTGCTGCGCCCGCGCGGCGTCGCCGTCGTGGTGCGCGCCACGCACCAGTGCATGACGACCCGCGGCATCCGCAAGTCGGGCGTGAGCATGGTGACGAGCCGCATGCTCGGCGCGTTCCGCAACAACGAGTCGACCCGCCGCGAGTTCCTGTCGATGATCGGGAACGGCGGCTACGACAGCAACGTCTGAGGTTCAGGCGCGCAGCAGGCCATCGAGCGGACGGATTTCCTCGCTTCCGGGGAAGACCGTCCGGTCGAGGCCGGCGCGCGCGATACCCAGGTGCGCCGCGAGCACGCCCTTGAACAGGGCGCGCATGTCGGTCGCGGGCGCGAGGTCGCGCCCCTGAAACAACTGCTCTGGCGCAAGGCCGGGCCAGTCCCCGAGGACCCGACCCCCCGCCACGGCGCCGCCCGCGAGCATCGCGACCGATCCCGTCCCGTGGTCGGTGCCGCCGGTCCCGTTGCGGCGGACCGTCCTTCCGAACTCCGTGGCCACGACGACGACGCTGCGCCTCCACTCCGCGCCCAGCCCGTCGCGCAGCGCCTCCAGCACCTCGTCCAGGCCCTTCAGCAGCTGGCGCAGCCTCTGCGCCTGTGCCGCATGCGTGTCCCATCCCGCGAGGTCGAAGCTCGCGATCCTCGGCCCGCCCTCCTCCGCGAGCAGGCGCGCGACGCCGCTCGCCATCGCGCGCAGCGCGGGTCCAGGCCGGGTCCCGGGCGCCATGCGCGCATCGTCCCCGAGCACCGAGCCGGTCGTCTCGTGGATCCGGCGGCCCTCGGCGAGCGCCGCGGCCAGGGGCGCGTCGCCGCGATAGACCTGGTCAAGCAGCGCGAGGAAGTCCGGCCCGAGGTCGGGCATGGTCTGCGGCGCCCATGAGCCGACCGGGACGGCGCCCCGCAGGACCAGCGGCACGCTCGTGCCCGCGGCGATGCCAAGGCGCCCGCCCTGGCGCGGCATCAGCCCGATCGCGCGATTGAGCCAGCCATCGGTGGCCGCGCGCGCGCGCGTCGCCCCGTTCTCGAGGATGTCCTGCGCGTCGAAATGCGAGCGATCGCGATAGGGCGTCGCGATTGCGTGGACGAAGGAAGCCTCGCCGGCGCGGTACATGGCGTGCAGGGCGGACAGGGACGGATGCAGGCCGAAGCCGCGGTCGAGCAGCAGCGCGCCATCCTCGCCGTCCGTCGCGACCGGGCCCAGGCCGGGGCGCAGCGCGCCGAGCCCCGGCTCGAAGAGCGGCGGCACGGCGGCGAGGCCATCGAGCGCACCGCGCAGCACGACCAGGACAAGGCGGTTGCGCGTCGGCGCCGAGGCGAGCGCGACGCGCGCGGCGAAGGGTGTCGCGGCCTGCGCGGCGGCGAGGGCGAGGGCCGCGCGCCTGGTGAGCGCCATTCCTATCTCCTCTGGAATTCGGGCGAGGCGAGCACGAGCGCGATCGCGTCGCTGGCGGAGGCCGCGCGCGGCATCCAGAGCCGGGTCGCCTGGCTCGCGCCGTCGCCCAGCGCGCGCGCCAGGAAGGCTTCGGGGCGCTGCCCCTCGGCGATGCGCGCGCCAAGCGCCATCGCCCAGGTCGCGCGGCGCATGATCGCCTCCGGGCCGATCCAGTGCTCGGCCCGGTCGGGCCAGCCGGCGGGCGAGGGGGCGGCGAAGGGCATCTGGCCGAGTATGCGCAGCGCGCCGACGATCCGCTGGTCCTCGGGCACGATGTCGGCCGCGCGCAGCGCCGAGACCACGAACTCGTTCGGCGTCTTCAGCTTCGTCACGGGTGCCGACCAGGAGGCGTCGTGGCGCAGCAGGGTCGCCGCGAGAGCCGCGAGGTCCCCGTCGCTTTCGAGGAAGCTCCGCGACAGCGCGCCCACCAGCGCGGGCGGTGGATCGTCGGCGACGAAGTGCCTCGCCAGGCGCGTCGCCACGTTGCGCGCGGTCGAGGGATGGCGCGCGAGCATGCCGAGCGCCGCGATCGCCTCGTCCTCGCCGGCCTCGGCGAAGCGGCGGCCGAGCAGGACCTTCTCGCCCGGCTCGTGGGCCCGCGCGCGGAAGAGGAAGCTCCCGGGGTCGAACTCGTCCTCGCGCGCGATCGACCAGCCGGTGAGGATGCGCGCGAAGGCGGCGACGTCGTCCTGCGCATAGCCGCCCTCGACGCCCAGGGTGTGCAGCTCGAGGATCTCTCGCGCGAGGTTCTCGTTGATCCCGCGGCCGCGCCGGCGCGCGGCCATCGACTCCGGTCCCGCCGATTGCGCCTGGTCGAGGTAGAGCAGCATCGCCGGGTGCCGCGCGACGGCCAGCAGCATGTCGCCGAAGCGACCGAGGACGTGCGGCCGTATCGCCTCGCGCTCGAAGGCGCCGGCGAGCGGCAGCACGATGGCGCGCTGGATCGAGACGGTGAAGTGGTTCGACCAGAAGGCGACGAGGCGCTCGACGAAAGGTGCCGCGCCCTCGACCTGCACGGCGATGCGGGCGACGGCCTCTCGCATGTAGAGGCTGCGCGCGCTCTCCGGCAGGCGCGCATCCGCGTCGCCGCGCGCGCCGCGCACGAAGCGCGTGAAGCTGCGCGCGGCGACCTTGCCCGTGGGCAGGTCGTCGAAGCGGCGCGAGGTCGCGGGGCGCGCGTCGAGCTGCGCGAGCGCCCAGCCGCGCGGATCGCGCGCGGCGGCCGCGACCTCGCCCGGCCCCGGGCCCATCCCGAACCGCGAGACGGCGAGATGCCCAGCCTTGCTCATGTCCATGCTCCGGAAGCAACCCGGCCCATGGAGGCAGCATAGGCGCAGTCGCGGCGCATTGGTGTTAATCTCCTGTCATCCGCCCCAGACCGGATGCGTGGCCAGGAGATGACCCGAACAGCCCCAGCCGCGCCCGGCGGACAGCAGGCCTCGCTGGTGGCCGGGATCGGCTTCTTCCTCGCCGGGACCTGGTCCTTCGGCGTCCTCGACGCGACGGCGAAGCTCCTCACGCAGTCCTACCATCCGCTGCAGGTCACCTGGGGCCGGTTCTTCTTCGCCTTCGTGATCGTGCTGCCGCTCGCCGCGCGGCTGTGGCCCGCGGGCGGCCTCGTCTCGCGGCGGCCCGGCCTCCAGCTGCTGCGCGCGACGCTGCTCGCGGTGGTCAACTTCCTGTTCTTCGTCGCCATCCAGCACATGCAGCTCGCCGAAGTGCAGGCGATCAGCTTCATCGCGCCGCTGCTCGTCACGGCGCTGGCGGCGCTGCTGCTCGGCGAGCGCGTCGGTCCGCGACGCTGGTTCGCCGTGGCGATCGGCCTGTGCGGCGTGCTGGCGATCATCCGGCCAGGCAGCGGCGTCCTGACCTGGGTGGCGGGGTTCGCGCTCGCGCAGGCGATGGGCAACGCGCTCTTCCACCTCGTCACGCGCTCGATCTCGGCGCATGACCCGCCGCAGCTCACCTTCGTCTACACCGCGACGGTCGGGGCAGCGGCAGCGACGCTCTTCGTGCCGGTGGTCTGGACCTGGCCGACGCCGCTCGACTGGTCGCTGATGGTGCTGACCGGCTTCATGGGCGCGGTCGGGCACTGGTTCCTGATCCTCGCCTACAGGCGCACCGAGGCCTCGTCCCTGGCTCCCTACATGTACCTGCAGCTGCCCTGGATCACGTTCCTGGGCTGGATGCTCTTCGGCGACCTGCCGGACCTCTGGACGCTCGCGGGCGCCGCGGTCGTCATCTCCAGCGGCATCTATGTCTTCTCGCGCGAGCGCTACCTGCGCAGCGTCGGCCGCCTCTGAGGCATTGCCCCTTGAAAGGAAAAGACCCGCCGGGCCCGGGGCCCGGCGGGTCGCCGTGAGGCACTATGTCCGCAGATCGCGGCGCGGGCGGCTCAGCCGCCCGTCTGCGCTCCCGAAGGCTGGGCGGTCGAGCCCGTGGACGCCGTCGAGGTTCGCGCCGAGGACGGGGCCTCGACCGACATCTGCTTCGTGGACCATGCGCACCCACCCTCGGCGAAGGCCGGAACCGACGCCGAAACGACCAGCAGTGCACCGGCCACGAATGACAATCCCTTGCGCACTGGATCACCTCCTTTCGATGGGGCGGGGCGCGAAATTGCGCTGATCTCCGCCTGGTTGGCTGGGCCGCGCCCGAAAAAGGACCGCGGCGCCCGACTCCGCGGGCACTCGATGATCTGGCCTCTCGCCTGCCGAGGGCAAGGGGCCCGGCGGCGGGGCGCTTCGCAGGCGCGCGCTCAGTAGCGGCGATGCCGGGCACGGTGCCTGCGGATGTTCTCGACGAGCGCCGCCGCCGCGCTGGGCGCGCGCGTCGTCGCCGCGACATGCGGGGTGAGCAGGATCGCGGGATGCGTCCAGAGCGGCGAGTCCGCCGGCAGCGGCTCGGTGGCGCAGACATCGAGCACGGCCGCACGCAGCTGGCCGCTGTCCAGCGCTGCGACGAGGTCGGCCTCGACCACATGCCCGCCGCGCGCGGCGTTCACGACGCAGGCGCCGCGCGGCAGCATCGCGAGCCGGCGCGCATCGAGGATCCCGCGCGTCTCCGGCGTCAGCGGCAGGAGGCAGACGACGATGTCGCAGGCGCCGAGCATCCGCGCGAGCCCATCCTCGCCATGGAAGCAGGCGATGCCGGGCAGGGACCTTGGCGAGCGGCTCCAGCCCTTCAGGGCGAAGCCGAAGGGCGCGAGCGCGGCTGCGGCCGCGGTGCCGAGCACGCCGAGGCCGAGGATGCCGACGCGGGTCTCCGATGCCTCGCGGATCGGCAGCACGGCCCAGCGTCGCTCCTTCTGCTGGACGAGATAGCCCGGCAGGTTGCGATGCAGCGCCAGCACCGCCATCGCGACATAGCTCGCCATCTCGCGCTCGAGCGCCGGCTCGATCATGCGCACCAGCGGGACGTCGCGCGGAAGCCGGTCGAGGTCGAGCTGGTCGACGCCCGCGCCGACCGAGAACACGACCTCGAGCCCCGGCAGCGTCTCCAGCAATCCGTCCGGGAGCTTCCAGGCGACGAGGTAGCGCACGTCCCCGGGCGACGCCGGCATGTCCGGGTGGACATGGAAGGGGATGTCGGGCGCGAGCCCGGCGTGCATCTCCGCCCAGGCGCGGCCGCGCACGGGCTCGCCGACATAGAGGACGCTCATGGGCGCCGGCTGCCAGCCGCCTCCGCCCGGTGCGCCTCCACCATCGCGGCGAGGCTGTCGAAGCGGAAATCCCACGACGTGCCCTCGGGCGGCGGCATCGTGGCGCCCCAGCCGCTGGCCGCGTGGCGCCGGTCGATCCATGCCGTCGCGAGGCCCACCTGCCGGGCGGGCGCGTGGTCGTGGAACAGGCTCTGCGCCGTGTGCAGGACGTCGCCCTTGCCGATGCCCATGCCGGCGAGCCGCTCGAGCATGTAGTGGAAGTTGCGCAGGTCGGGCTTGTAGGAGCCGATGTCCTGCGCGGTGAAGATCGCGTCGAACTCGACGCCGAGCCTGCGGTTGCTGCCGCGGAAGCTCTCGCGGTCGACGTTCGAGAGGATCACGAGCCTGTAGTGCTGCTTCAGGTAGAGCAGCGATTCGGCCGAGTCCGGGAAGGCCGGCCAGTCCGGCACGGAGTTCCCGAACCGCTCGTGGTCAGCGTCCTCCATGCGCACGCCCCATGCGTCGGAGAGCCGCCGATGGACCGCCGCGAGGAGCCGCGAATAGACCATGCCCGGCGTCTCGTGCTCCTGCGCGGATTCGTGCCGCGCGAACTCGGCGAGCACCTGGTCGCGCCCGAGCGCGATGCCGCCGCGCGCGAGCAGCGGCCCGAGCGCCGCGTGGATGCCGCTCTCCCAGTCGATGAGCGTGCCGTAGCAGTCGAAGGTGAGGACGCGGAAATCGTGCAGCTTCATGTTCGTCTTCCCTGGAAACCGTCTCGCGGGCGGCGGATCGCGCCGCCGCGCATCATGCCGGAACGCCCCGCGTGGCACTACTCGCCGCGCCCGGCCTGTGCCACGCTCGGTGCCTCATGCGTGGCGGGGAAGGCGGCATGGACGGCCAGGACGAATTCGACTTCATCGTCGTCGGCGCGGGATCGGCGGGATGCGTCGTCGCGGCGCGGCTGAGCGAGGATCCGCGCCATCGCGTGCTGCTGCTCGAGGCGGGACCAGAGGATCGCAACCCCTGGATCCACCTGCCCGTCGGCTATTTCCGCACGATGTATTCCAGCCTGAGCTGGGGCTTCCGCACGGAGCCTGATCCCGGCATCGACGGGCGCTCGATCGTGTGGCCGCGCGGCAAGGTGCTCGGCGGGTCGAGCTCGATCAACGGCCTCGTCTACATCCGCGGCCAGGCCGAGGACTTCGACCTCTGGCGCCAGCTCGGCAATCCCGGCTGGAGCTTCGCCGACGTGCTGCCCTATTTCGTCCGATCGGAGGACCAGGAGCGCGGCGCCGACGGCTTCCATGGCAAGGGCGGCCCGCTCGGCGTCTCCGACCTGCGGCTCAGGCATCCGGTCTGCGAGGCCTTCATCGCCGCCGCCGAGGCCGCGGGCATCCCGCGCAACCCGGACTTCAACGGCGCGACGCAGGAGGGCGTGGGCTATTTCCAGCTCACGGTGCGCGACGGCTGGCGCGCGAGCACGGCGCGCGAATACCTGCGTCCCGCCCGCCGGCGCGCGAACCTCGAGGTGCGCACTTCCGCGCTCGCGTCGCGCGTGGTGCTCGAGGGACGGCGCGCGGCAGGCGTCGCCTATCTCGCGGGGGACGGCCAGGAGCGCGTCGTGCGCGCGCGGCGCGAGGTCGTGCTGTGCGGCGGCGCGATCAACTCGCCGCAGCTCCTGCAGCTCTCGGGCATCGGCCCGGGCGCGCTGCTGCAGGAGAAGGGGATCGCCACGCTGGTCGAGAGCCCGGGCGTGGGCGAGTGCCTGCAGGACCATTTCCAGGTCCGCTTCGTCTATCGCTGCCCGGAGCCGATCACCTTCAACGACATCGCGCGCAGCCCGGTGCGCAAGCTCGGCGTCGCGCTCGAATGGCTCTTCCGGCGCTCCGGCCCGATGACGATCGGCGCCGGCCAGGTCGGCGTCTTCTGCCGCACGCGGCCGGAACTCGCGACGCCCGACATCCAGTTCCACATGTTCCCGGTGTCGATGGACAGGCCCG
>CANMWW010000036.1 GCA_947500965.1 Alphaproteobacteria bacterium | reverse complement strand
CTTGGCGACGGAGAAGGTGACCTGCGGGCGCGCGATGTCGCCCCAGCTCGCGGCGACCATGCCGCCGCGCAGGACGACGCCGCTCGGCGCGTCGCGGTCCTCGATCGGTCCCAGCGGCAGGCTGGTCGGCGGCACCTCGCCCATCGAGGCGGCGTACCAGAGCTGCCCGTCCGGCGTCATGAGCTCGTGCGGCCAGTCGGTCTCGCTGGCGCGGGCGAAGGCGACGGCCTCGGCGAGGCGCTGCGGGTCGAAGCCCGCCTCGATCGCCTCGACGCGCTGCCAGTCGCCGCGCGGCGGGAAATAGGGCGCGGCGCTCATTTCAGCAGGCTCTTCGCGAGCATCGCGTGGATGCCCTTGTTGCCATCGACCACCTGGGTCACGCGCAGGTCGACCGCGAGGCTGCACAGCGAGTACGCGTCGGCGGGATGCATGTTCCTGAGCTCGCCGAGCAGCGCGATCATGCCGCGCAGCGCCTGCTTAGCGGCCTGGTCGAGGTCCTCGTGCAGGCCGAGCGTGACGAGGTGCGTCGGCGTCTCCGCGCGCGGGAACCGGAGCGACAGGTCCTTGCGCAGCACGAGCTCGAACGTGCCGGACATGCACATCTCGAGCGCCATGAGGCTCACCTCGCCGTCGCCCTGCACGCCGTGCCCGTCGCCGACCGAGAACAGCGCCCCCTTGTTGAAGACCGGCAGGAACAGGGTCGAGCCTGCCGTCATCTCCTTGAGGTCGATGTTGCCGCCGTATTCGCGCGGCTCGATCGTGCTGACGACGCCGTAGTGCGGCGGCGGCGCGACGCCCATCACGCCGAAGAAGGGGGACAGCGGCAGCTCCATGTCCCAGGGCAGCAGCGCCACGCCGCGCGCGCGGTCGACCGGGATGTGGAGCAGCCGCGTGTAGGGGAAGTCCTCCGGCAGCGCGCCGCGCAGCGGGCGGAAGCCCGTGTAGCCCCAGTCCGCGCGCGGCTTCACCTCGCGCACGCGCACCTCGAGCGTGTCGCCGGGCTCGGCGCCCTCGACCGCGATCGGCCCGGTGAGGATGTGGCCCGGCGCGCGCGGCGCGCAGCGCGCATGGATCTCGCGCAGCTCGGGCGGGACGACATGGGGCGGCGGCGGCATGGCGTCCTTGCCGCCGGAGACCGTGTTGACGGTCACCGTGTCGCCCGAGCGGACGGTCAGCACGGGCCGGAGGCCGGGGTCGAAGACGCCCCAGTGGATCGTCTCGGGCGAGGAATCGAGGACGTGGTGCCGGCTCATGCCTTCTCCTTGGTCCGCGCGGTGAGGGAGAGCGCGATGCCCGCGAGCGCGATCATCGAGCCGCCCACGAGGGTGAAGAGGTCGGGCTGCTCGCCGAAGACGAGGTAGCCGAGGATGACCGCCCAGATCAGCGACACGTAGCCGAAGGGCGCGACCAGCGAGGCTGGCGCGTAGGCCAGCGCGCTGATCATGACGAAATGCCCGACCCCGACCAGCAGGCCATGCACCACGAGCACGGCGAGGTGGACCGGCGTGGGCGGCGTCCACACGAGGCCGACGAGGCAGGAGGAGAGGGCGAAGCCGATCAGCGCCGTGTAGAACAGGCTCGGAAGCGACGCGTCGATGGCGCTGACATGGCGCGTCAGCACCTGGTAGAGCGCGTAGCTGCAGGCGGTGGCGAGCGGGAAGAGCATCGCCAGCTCGATCGCGCCGGGCTCGGGCCGCACCACGGCGACCAGCCCCGCGAAGCCGAGGCAGATCGCGGCCCATCGCTTCCATCCCACGGCCTCGCCCAGCACCGGCATGGCGATGGCCGCGACGATCAGCGGCGCGGTGGCGCCGATCACCTTGGTCGTGGCGAAGGGCAGGAAGCTCAGTCCCGCCAGGAAGGTCGCTGCCGACAGCCAGAGCGCGGTGCCGCGGGCGACCTGCAGGAGCGGCACCTGCGTGCCGAGCACGCGTCGCCAGCCGAGCCAGGGGATGGCGGCGCAGAGCGCCAGGAACAGCACCGCGTAGCGGATCCAGAGCAGCTGCAGGACCGGATAGCTCTGCACGAACCACTTCGCGGTGGCGTCGAGGTGGCTGGCGAGCGTCGCGAAGACCAGCACGAGGCCGATCCCGAGCAACGGCCGGTCCTGGCGCGTTCGGGGCTTGTCCACGGGCGGGGATGCTAGCGCAGCCCGCGCCGCGCCGCGACGAATTGGCCCATCGCCGCGCCGCGCGCCCGGCGCGACCCTGACCTGCGACACGCGAGGAGGAAAAGCCCATGCGCCAGGCCGCCGACATCGTCCGGGACCAGAAGCCGCTCGCCCTGCCATGTTCCGCCAGCGTGCGCGACGCCTGCCGCGCGATGCGCGAGCGCCGCGTCGGCGCGGTCCTGGTGGTCGATGGCGCGGGCGCGCTCGCCGGGATCTTCACCGGGCGCGACGCGGTCTGCCGCGTCCTGGCCGAGGGGCGCGACCCCGCCACGACCGCCCTCGCGGACGTGATGACCCGCGACCCGGACGCCATCGGGCCGGGCTGCGGCGCGGTCGAGCTGCTGCGGCGCATGCACGACGGCGGCTACCGGCACATGCCGGTGGTCGAGGGCGGGCGCGTCGTGGGGATCGTCTCGCGCGGCGATTTCCGCGGCCTCGAGCACGCGCGGCTCGACGAGGAGACCGGCCTGTGGGAGAGGATATGACCCACTTCCTCTCCGCGGGGACGCGATGCCCGAGAACCACGCCCAGGTGAAGTCGCCGAGCTACCTGCTGCCCGTCGAGGACAAGGATTTCCTGCTCCGCGACGAGATGCGCTCGATCCGCTTCGCGCTCGAATACGCGAAGGCGGAGCTGCTGCTGCGCGAATGGGGCGTGCGCACGACGATCGTGGTCTTCGGCAGCGCGCGCGTGCCCTCGCCCGAGCAGGCCGAGGCGCTCCTGCGCGCCGCGCGCGGCACGCCGCGCGAGGAGGAGGCCACGCGCCGCGCCGCGCAGGTGCGCTGGTACCAGGAGGCCCGCGCCTTCGGCCGCATCGTCTCCGAGCGCGGTGGCGCGCGCGTGCGCGACAATGGCCCGCGCGACAACGTCGTCGCTACCGGCGGCGGGCCGGGGATCATGGAGGCCGCGAACCGCGGCGCGCACGAGGCGGGCGCGCCGAGCATCGGCTTCAACATCACCCTGCCGCACGAGCAGGAGCCGAATCCCTACTCGACGCCCGACCTGACCTTCCGCTTCCACTACTTCGCGATGCGCAAGATGCACCTCGCGATGCGCGCCAACGCGCTCGTGGTGTTCCCCGGCGGCTTCGGGACGATGGACGAGCTCTTCGAGCTGCTGACGCTGCAGCAGACCGGCAAGGCGCCGGGCATGCCGGTCGTGCTCTTCGACCGTGCCTTCTGGAGCCGCGCGATCGACTTCGGGATGCTGGCCGAGCAGGGAATGGTGGCGAGCGCCGACCTGTCGCTCTTCGAGATGGTCGACACCGCCGAGGAGGCCTGGGAGTCGCTTCGCCGCCGCGGCCTCAGGATCGGCACCGGGATCTGAGCGCCGCCGCCCTCAGCCCTTGACGCCGCCGGCGCCCCAGCCGGCGATGAGGTGGCGCTGGACCATCGCGAAGAAGGCGAGCGCCGGGATGGTGATGACCACGCCCGCGGCCATGATCATGCCCCAGTCCGTGACGCTCGATTCGTAGAGGTCCTGGATGCCGAGCGGCAGGGTCTTGAGGTCGTCCTTGCCGATCAGCACGCGCGCGAAGAGGTAGTCGTTCCACGCGACGATGAAGGTGAAGATCGAGACCGCGATCACGCCGGGCAGGGCCATGGGCACCACGACGCGCACCACGGCCTGCGGCCGCGAGGCGCCGTCGATCATCGCCGCCTGCTCGAGCTCGATGGGGATCGACTGGAAGAACGAGCGCAGCAGCCACATCGAGAAGGGCAGGCTGAAGCTCGTGTAGCTGAGCATCAGGCCAAGGTGCGAGTTCGCGAGGCCGAGCTTGCGCATCATGATGTAGAACGGGATCACGATCATGATCGGCGCGAACATGTAGGTGAACAGCATCACCGTCGCGATCGACTCGCGGCCGCGGAACCGGAAGCGCGTGATGCCGTAGGCGGCGAGCACCGCGACCGCGATCGTCAGCAGCGTCGAGCCGCCGGCGACGAGGACGGAGTTGACGAAGTAGGTCTCGAACTTCGTCTGGTCGAACAGCCGTCGATAGGCGTCCAGGTGCGCGGCGCCGGTCCAGAAGCTGGGCGTCGCGGTGATGATCTCGCGGTCCGGCTTGACCGAGGTCAGCGCCATCCAGAACAGCGGGAAGCCGCAGACGAAGGCGAGCAGGGCGGCGCCGAGGTAGACGGCGGCGCGCTCGAGGAAGATGCGCAGGATCGGGTTCATGCGTGCTCGTCGCGCCGGAACAGGCGGAAATAGACGACCGCGAAGGCCGAGAGCATCGTGAACATGATCACGGAGAGCGCGGCGCCGAAGCCGACCTGCAGCTCGCCGAAGCTCTTCACGAAGGTGTAGATCGGCAGCGTGCGCACGAAGTAGCCGAGCCCGCCGGCCCCGGCGAAGAGCCAGATCAGGTCGAACTTCGTGAACATGAACATGAAGCGCAGGAGCACGATCACGAACAGCACCCCGCGGATCTGCGGGAGCGTGACGTGCCAGAACTGGCGCAGGACGCCGGCGCCGTCGACCTTCGCCGCCGCGTAGAGCTCGAGGTCGATCGTCTGCAGCCGGGCGAGCACGCCGATCACGACGAAGGGGAAGAAGGTCCAGGTGCTGGCCAGGATCATGGTCAGCATGACGTGGTCGGGGTCGAAGAAGACGGGCGCGCGCGCCATCAGGCCGCTGCCCTCGATCAGGAACTTCGCGACGCCGTAGCTGTCGTTGAAGATCCAGCGCATGAGGATCACGACGACGATGGTCGGCATCATGTAGGGGAAGAGCGCCAGCGCGCGCACGAAGCCGCGGCCGACGAAGCTCTGGTTCAGCAGCAGCGCCGCGCCGACGCCGACGACGATCTGCAGCGACAGCGAGCCGAAGGCGTAGACCATGCCGAGCCGGATCGAGCGCCAGAAATCCTCGTCCTCCCAGATCCAGACGAAGTTCTCGAAGCCGATGAACGTCTCGATCGGCATGTAGGCGTGCTTGGAGTGCAGGCTCAGCCAGAACGAGTAGCCGACCGGGTAGAGGATGAGCCCGAGCACGAGCAGGACCGCGGGCGCCACGAGGACATAGCCCCAGAGATGCTCGGGCACGCGCCGCTCGCGCGGCTCCGGCCGGGGCAGGTCCAGGGGCCCGAGGGGCGAGCTGCGGTTCGTGGTGGCCATCGCGTGTCGACCTCGTGCGGCGGGAAGCGTCCCCCCGCGGGCCTCGCGGCCCGCGGGGGAAGCCTTCAGGAGCGGCCGCTCACCACTTCCTGTAGCCGAGCTGCGTGATCAGCTGCTCGGCGCGCTGCTGCGCGCGGCGCGCCGCCTCGACCGGCGTGCGCTGGCCGCGCGTCACCTCGGTCACCATGTCGACCAGGATCGTCGAGTTGGCGAGCTCGGCGATGAACGGGAAGTCGAGGTCCTTCCACTCGGTGATCATCACCGGCTTCGGCTCGTACTTCTCGATCACCTCGTGCTGGGCGTCGACCCAGAACTTCCACTTCTGGAAGGCCGGCGTCGCGAGGTAGCGCGGGTCCGTGCGCAGCGACTGCGTGACCGGGAAGAAGTGCACGGGCACGCTCTGGATGTACTTGAGGTAGTTGTCCGCGCGGTGGAAGAACTTCAGGAACGCGGCGCCCTCCTCGGGGTGCTTGGAGTTCTTGAAGATCATCCAGGCCTCGGAGTCGAACTGCGTCAGGAAGGGCTTGCCCCCCGCGCTCGGCCCGACCGGCTTGGTCTTGAAGACGCCGATGTCGCCCTTGGCCACGGCGTCGGGCGCGTATTGCTCGAAGTAGTCCGTGCCGCGGCCCCAGCCGACGATCATCGCGGCCTTGCCGGTCGCCACGTCGCCGAAGGTGTCGAGGTAGCCGCGCGACAGCCAGTCCGGCGCCAGGCAGCAATCCGCGAGCTCCTTCCAGAACTCGAGGGTCTCGATCACGGGCTTCTCGGTGAAGGTCGGGCGACCCTTCTCGTCGAACAGCCTGCCGCCGTTCGAGCCGACCCACATGTAGATGTCCTCGTTGATGAAGAAGCCCGGGCCGGCGAGGCTGAGGCCGTAGCGACCCTTGGACTTGTCGGTCAGCTTCTTGAGCTGGTCGATCCACTCGCGCCAGGTCGCCGGCGCCTTCTCCGGATCGAGGCCGGCCTCGCGCATCATGTCCTTGCGGTAGATGGTGAGGTCGACGCCCACGGCGTGGGCGAGGCCGTAGTAGGTCTTTTCCTTCTCGTTGTAGTTCAGCTTGCGGACGACCGGGAAGATGTCCTGCTCGCCGATCGAGGCGATGACGTCGTTCATCGGGCGCAGCAGGCCCTTCGCCGAGAGCGAGCGCTCGTTGTAGGCCTGGCCATGCGCGATCTCGGGGAATGCGCCCGAGGCCAGCGCGGCCTGCATCTTCTTGTCGAGGTCGCCCCAGGCCAGCGCTTCCTGCACGACCTTGACGCCCGGGTTCTCCTTCTCGAAGTCCGCGATGATGCCGTCGATCACCGCCTTCGTGCGCGGGTTTGGCTCGGTGTGCCAGACATTGACCACCTTCTGCGCCATCGCCGGCGCGGCGGCGAAGACCGCCAGCGCGACCGCGGCGGCGCCGGCGCGCAGCGCGCGCGCGAATGCCGAATGCTTAGTCATCTTTCCCCGTCTCCCTGCTGGATCTCTCCGGCGACAACCCCTGCGCCGGTTCCACCGTGACCTTGGCATCCGCGCGCGGCGCGCGGCAACCCCCGCGCAACCCTCGTCCGATTATGGTCTTCGCGCCGTCGCCCGCGGCGCGATAGCCTCGCGCGACCGGAGGGGACGACATGCATCGCATCGCCATCATCGGCCTCGGCATGGCCTTGAAGCCGCACGCGCTCGCGTTGCGCGACCTCGCGGGTCGCGTGGAGGTTGCAGCCGCCTGGAGCCGCGGCGCCGAGCGCCGGGCGCGCGCCGAGGCCGAGTGGGGCTTCCGCGCCACCGGCGACCTCGACGCCATCCTCTCCGACGACCGCATCGACGCGGCGATGATCCTGGCGCCGCCCTGGGCGCATGGCGAGATCGCGCTGCGCTGCGCGGCGGCCGGCAAGCACGTGCTGCTGGAAAAGCCGATCGACGCGACGCTCGCGCGTTCCGTGGCGACGGTCGAGGCCTTCGAGAAGGCAGGCCGCAAGCTCGCGATCGTCTTCCAGCACCGCTTCCGCCTCGCCTCGCTGCGTCTCGCCGAGCTCCTCGCGCAGGGCCGGCTCGGCCGCCTGGTGTCGTGCTCGGCCTCGGTGCGCTGGTGGCGCGGGCCCGACTACTTCGCACAGCCCGGGCGCGGCATGAAGGCGCGGGACGGCGGCGGCGTGCTGCTGACGCAGGCGATCCACACGCTGGACCTCTTTCTGAGCCTCGCCGGCCCGGTCGCCGAGCTGTCCGCCCACCACCTGAATTCCGGGCTGCGCGCGATCGACACCGAGGACGTGGCGACAGCGACGCTGCGCTTCGCCAGCGGCGCGATCGGCTCGATCGACGCCACCTCGACGGCCTTCCCCGGCTATCCCGAGCGCATAGAGCTCGCCGGCGACCGCGGCGCGGCGGTGCTGGAGACCGAGCGCCTGTCCGTGCGGCTGATGGACGGCACGACGATCGAGGCGGGCTCCGCGGGCGGCGGCGGCGGCGGCGCCGACCCGATGGCGTTCAGCCACGAGGCGAACACGCGGCTGCTCGCCGACTTCCTCGACGCCATCGACGAGGACCGCGCGCCGCGCACCAACGGCCGCTCGGCGCTGCATGTCCACCGCCTCGTCGACGCGATGCTGCGCAGCGAGGGCCGGCCCGTCGCGCCGTGAGGCGCGCCAGGAGATGACGCGCCGTGAGGCGCGCCAGGGGGTGACGCGCCGCGCGGCGCGCGCTCAGCGCCGCGCGGCCCGCTCCATGAAGCGCGCGCCGGTGCCGTAGCTCGCCAGCTTCGCCGCCAGCGCCGGCCGGTCGACGACCGCGAAGCCCTGGCCGCGCCAGAAGGCGCGCGTGCCCGGGATCGCGACCAGCGCCAGCAGCGGCAGCCCCTCGCGCCCGGCCAGCGCGTCGAGTTCCTGCAGCGCCGCGCGCGCCGCGCCGCGCCTGCGCGCGGCCGGCAGGATCGCGATGTCGTGGACATAGAGGCAGTCCGCCCGCGCGGGCAGCGTGGCGAGGCGCGCGTTGAGCGCCGGCGGCGCCGCGCGCAGCCAGGGATGGGCGAGGGCGTAGCCGGCGACGTGCCCGCCCGCTTCGAGCACGAGGCAGCCCTGCGGGTAGAGCGCGAGCCGCTCGGCGAAGACCTCCGCGTCCTCGGGGTGCGCGGGATGCACCTCGTCCGCGATCGCGCAGGCCTGCGCGAGATCCTCCTGCCGCATCGACCGCCAGGCCATGCATCCCTCCCTTCGCCGGCTGGCGCGCGGCCGTTGACTCCGGGCGCGCCTTCCCCGGAGCATGCCAGCCCATCCCCGGAGCAAGCTCAAGCCCCATGAACGCGACCCCGGCGCCTGCCATCACCGGCACCACGCGCATCTACTGCATCATCGGCCACCCCGTGGCGCCCGTGCGCTCGCCGGCCTTCTACAACGCGCTCTTCCGCGCCAGCGCGATGGATGCCGTGTTCGTCGCGATCGACATCGCCGCGAAGGACGCCGCGCGCGGCTTCGAGGGGCTGCGCGCGATGGCCAACGTCGACGGCATCGTGGTGACGATGCCGCTCAAGCAGCTCGTGCTGCCGCTCGTGGACGAGGTGCTGCCGCGCGCAAGGCAGGTCGGCGCGGTCAACACGATACGGCGCGAGCCGGACGGCCGCCTCGTGGGCGACATGTTCGACGGCCGCGGCGGCGTGCTGGGGCTGCGCTGGGAGGGCCACGAGCCGCGCGGCCGGCGCGTGCTGCTGGTCGGTGCCGGTGGCGCCGGCAGCGCGCTGGCCTTCGCGCTCGCCGAGGCCGGCGCGGCCGCGCTGTCCATCGCCGACCTCGATGCCGCGCGCGCGGCCGACCTCGCGGCGCGCGTCGCCGCGGCGCATCCGGCGACGGCGACGCGCGTGGCGCAGGCGGACCCGGCGGGCCACGACATCGTGGTAAACGCCACGCCGCTCGGCATGAAGCCGGGCGACGCGATGCCCGTCGACCCGGCAAGGCTCGCGCCCGGCACGGTCGTCTTCGACATCATCACCAATCCCGATCCCAGCGCGCTCATGCTCGCGGCGCGCGCGCGCGGCTGCCCGGCGATCGGCGGGCGGCACCTCTACGAGGGGCAGGCCTTCTTCGCCGCGCGCTTCCTCGGCATCCCCTTCGTCCCCGAGGGGCGGCCCGAGGTCGAGCTGCCCTGAGGCCTCAGTTCGCCGCGGCGCGCGGCAGCACGAGGGCGAGGTCGGGGAAGACCGAGAGCACGACCATCATCAGCACGAGCGTGACCACGAAGGGCAGCGTGCCGATGATCACGTCGTCGATCCTGCCGCGCTTGCGCAGGCCCTGGACGACGTAGAGGTTGATCCCCACCGGCGGCGTGATCATCGCCGTCTCCATCAGCAGGATCACCAGGATCCCGAACCAGATCGGGTCGTAGCCGGCCTGGAACATGATCGGCGCGATGATGGGGACGGTGGCGACCATCATCGACAGCGTCTCCATGAACATCCCCAGGATGACGTAGAAGACGATCACCGCGACCAGCAGCTCGGTCGGCGACAGGCCGAGCGAGGTGATGAAGCGGTTGACCTGCGTCGTCAGGCCGATCGAGGTGATGACGAAGTTCAGGAAATAGGCCGCCACGAGGATCGCCATGATCATCGCGGTCGTGCGCATCGTGCCCTCGAAGGCCTGCAGCAGCGCGCGCCAGGTCAGGCGGCGGTTCCAGGCCGCGACGCCGAGCGCGGCGAGCACGCCGAGCGCCGCGGACTCCGTCGCCGTCGCCCAGCCCGCGTAGATCGAGCCGATCACCGCGAGGAAGATGACGAGCGGCGGCACGAGGTCGGGCAGCGCCTTGATGCGCGCGTCCCAGGACGCGACGGTCCTCTTGCCGCCCCATTCCGGCCGCCACAGGCAGAAGAGCAGCACGGTCAGGCTGAACATGCCCGCGAGCACGAGCCCGGGGATGATCCCGGCGAGGTAGAGCTTGGGGATCGAGGTCTCGGTCAGCACGCCGTAGACGATCATGTTGATCGAGGGCGGGATCAGGATGCCGAGCGTGCCGCCGGCCGCGATCGTGCCGAGGAAGAGGCGCTCGGAAT
>CANMWW010000035.1 GCA_947500965.1 Alphaproteobacteria bacterium | reverse complement strand
GTCGGCCGTCGAGAAGGACCCGCGCACCTACGAGCACGTGCCGCCCGAGAGCGTCGGCAACCGTCGCGAGATCGTCGTCTCGGACCAGGCGGGCCGCGCCAACATCCTCGCTCGCTTCCGCGACATCGGCCTCGAGGTGGCGCCCGCCGACCCGCGCGTGCAGCGCCTCGTCGACGAGGTGAAGCGCCGCGAGCACGACGGCTTCGCCTATGACGGCGCCGAGGCGAGCTTCGAGCTCCTTGCGCGCCGCGCGCTCGGCCGCGTTCCGGACTTCTTCTCCCTCGTGTCGTTCCGCGTCATCACCGAGCGGCGCACGGACCCGCGCGGCGAGGCCGCGACGCTCTCCGAGGCGACGGTGAAGCTCGACGCGCGCGGCCAGCGCTTCCTGACGGTCGGGGAGGGCAACGGCCCGGTCAACGCGCTCGACGGCGCGCTGCGCGCGGCGCTGGTGCCGATGTATCCGGCGCTGGGCGGCATGCGCCTCGTCGACTACAAGGTCCGCATCCTCACGCCCGAGGACGGCACGCGCGCGGTCACGCGCGTGATGATCGAGAGCGAGGACGTTGGCGGCCCGGACGGGACGCCCCGGCACTGGTCGACGGTCGGCGTCTCCGCGAACGTGATCGACGCCTCCTACAACGCGCTGCACGACGCGATCTCCTGGAAGCTCTTCAGGGACGGCGTCGCGTGAGCGCGAAGCCGGTCGTCGTCCTCGTCCGGCCGCAGCTTGCCGAGAACATCGGCATGGCCGCGCGCGCCATGCTCAATTGCGGGCTGGACGAGCTGCGCCTGGTCGCCCCCGACGAGCCGCCGGACCATCCGCGGGCGATCGCGGCGGCGACCCATGCCGACGGCGTCCTGCGCGCGGCGCGGGTCTTCGCGACGCTCGACGAGGCGGTCGGCGACCTGCACACGGTCTTCGCCACCTGCCCGCGCCGCCGCGGCATGGTGAAGGAGGTCGTCACGCCGCGGGGGGCAGCCACGCAGATACGCGCGCTGTCGGCGGCCGGCGGGCGCCCGGGCATCCTGTTCGGCCCCGAGCGCACGGGCCTGGAGAGCGACGAGGTCAGCGTCGCCGAGGTGCAGGTGTCGATCCCGCTCAACCCCGGCTTCAACTCCCTCAACCTGGCCCAGGCCGTCCTCGTGATGGGCTACGAGTGGTGGCAGGCGGCGGACGAGACGCCGGAGCGGGTCCTGGTCGCCAACCGGGCCGTCCCGGCCACCAAGTCGGAGCTCCTCGGCTTCTTCTCACGGCTCGAGGGGGCGCTGGACGCCTGCGGCTTCCTGCGGGACCCCGAGATGCGCCCGACCATGGTCCGGAACATCCGGGCGATCTTCCAGCGGGCCGGGCTGATGCGCCACGAGGTGAACACGCTCCAGGGGATCGTGACCGGCCTCACCGAAAGGCCCCATGCCTCGCCCGCGCCGGGCTCCCGGGCCGCCAAGAAGACGGCGGCCGGCGGCGGGCCGGGGCAGGGTGGCGGGGCGGGACCGATTGGCGGTTGACGCACCGCGTCCCGGGCAGGTATCAACCCCGGCCTGATTCGCGGGGCTTTCGCCGCCGCAGACCACCTCTTTCCCGGATCCGAGATCGATGAGCAAGCGCACGAACGCGAAGTACAAGATCGCCCGCCGGCTTGGCGTGAACCTCTGGGGCCGCGCCAAGGCGCCCAGCACGGATACCGGCCCGGGCCAGCACGGCGCGCGGCGCAAGAAGCCGTCCGATTTCGGCACCCAGCTGCAGGCGAAGCAGAAGCTCAAGGGCTACTACGCCAACATCACGGAGCGCCAGTTCCGCAAGATCTACACCGAGGCGGCCCGCCGCCGCGGCGACACGGGCGAGAACCTGATCCAGCTCCTCGAGCGCCGCCTCGACGCCGTCGTCTATCGCCTGAAGTTCGCGGTCACCCCGTTCCAGGCCCGCCAGCTGGTCAACCATGGCCATGTGCGCGTGAACGGCAAGAAGGTGAACATCGCCTCCTACGTCGTCGAGGACGGCGACACGGTCGAGATCCGGGAAGACTCCCGCGAGCTCCAGCAGGTCCTCGTCGCCCAGTCCTCGGCCGAGCGCCAGGTGCCCGACTACCTCTCGCTCGACGGTAAGGCCCTCAAGGGCACCTTCGTGCGCGGACCGAAGCTCGGGGACGTGCCGTACCCCGTGCAGATGGAGCCGAACCTGGTGGTCGAGTTCTACTCGCGCTGATCGATCCGGGCCCCGGCCCGAAGCAGAACGGCCCGGCGTCTCGCGACGCCGGGCCGTTTTTCTTTCTGCTTTCGGAACGAAATCGTCGTTCCGTTGCAAGTGCTTGCGCGAAGTTCCTCAGGTTCAGCCGGAACCTCAGGACGGCTTCGTCTCGATCCCGCGCTCGCCCAGCAGCGCCTGCAGCTCGCCGCTCTGGAACATCTCGCGCACGATGTCGCAGCCGCCCACGAACTCGCCCTTCACGTAGAGCTGCGGGATGGTCGGCCAGTTCGAGAAGTCCTTGATGCCCTGGCGGATCGACGGATCCTCGAGGACGTTGATGCCCTTGAACTTCACGCCCATGTGGCCGAGCACCTGAACGACGGCGGCGGAGAAGCCGCACATCGGGAAGACCGGGGTACCCTTCATGTAGAGGACGACGTCGTTGCTGGAGATGTCGTCCTTGATTCGCTGGGCGACGGTCGCGTCGGTCATGTCTGTCTCCTGCTGGAAGGGGCTGGCCGTCAGGGAACGCCGGTCTGCAGCGCCATGGCGTGCAGCTCGTTGCCCATCCGGCCCTTGAGGGCGGCGTATACCATCTGGTGCTGCTGCACGCGCGTCTTGCCGCGGAAGGCGGACGAGACGACCGTCGCCGAGTAGTGGTCGCCGTCGCCCCGCAGGTCCTCGATGGTCACCTGCGCGTCGGGCAGGGCCTCGCGGATCAGTCGCTCGATCTCGGCAGCCGGCATCGGCATCTGGAACCTCGACTCGTCCGTGTTCAGGAAGCGGCGCCGGCCATGAAGCGCGGCAGCCACGCCTCGTGCGCGGCGCGCAGCGAGCCGAGCGATATAGGAACCTCGCCGTGGAGTGTCAAACGCGGCTCCGCCCCCGTCCGCCCGAGCTCGACGAGTTCCACGCCGGACTGCTTGGCAAGGCGGGCCAGCGCGGCGGCGTCCCGCGTGGCGACCACGTAGCGGGCCTGGTCCTCGCCGAACCACCAGCCATGCGCGGGCAGGCCGGCGGGGGCGGGGCGCAGCTCGGCGCCGAGGCCGGAGGCCAGGGCCATCTCCGCGACGGCGACCAGCAGCCCGCCATCCGAGACGTCGTGGCAGGCCGTGGCCAGGCCGGCGTCGATCGCCGCGCGCACGAACTCGCCGTTGCGCCTCTCGGCCGCGAGGTCGACCGGCGGCGGCGCGCCGTCCTCGCGCCCGCAGAGCTCGCGCAGGTAGAGCGAGGCGCCGAGCCAGCCTTCCGTCCGGCCCACCAGGAACAGGGCCTCGCCGGCGCCGCGCGGGGCGATGCCGACCGCCTTCGCCGCGTCGGCGAGCAGCCCGACGCCGCCGATCACCGGCGCGGGCATGATCGCCGCGCCCGAGGTCTCGTTGTAGAGCGAGACATTGCCCGACACGACCGGGTAGTCGAGCGCCTCGCAGGCCTTGCGCATGCCGGCGATGCAGCCGACGAACTGGCCCATGATCTCCGGCCGCTCGGGGTTGCCGAAGTTCATGTTGTCGGTGATGGCGAGCGGCCGCGCGCCGGTCGCCGAGATGTTGCGGTAGGTCTCCGCCACCGCCTGCATGCCGCCGGCCTCGGGGTCGGCGTGGCAGTAGCGCGGCGTGCAGTCGACGCTCAGCGCGAGCGCCTTGCCGCTCTCGGGCAGGCGCACGACGCTGGCGTCGCCGCCGGGGCGGACCACGGTCTGGCCGCGGATGAGGTAGTCGTACTGCTCCCAGATCCAGCGCCGCGAGGCGAGGTCCGGGCAGCCCATCAGCCGCTCCAGCGCCGCGCCGGCGGCATGCGCGGGGACCGAGGCCGCGTCGATGCGCGGGCGCCGCGGCGCCGGCGTCCACGGGCGGTCGTACTCGGGCGCCGCGGCGGAGACCGGCGCGATCGGCATGTCGGCCTCGACGCTGTCGCCCATCCGCAGCACGAGGCGGCCCGTGTCGGTGAGCGTGCCGATCGTCACGCAGTCGAGCTCGTACTTGGCGAAGATGCGGTTGGCGATGTCCTCGGCGCCGGGCCGCAGGATCATCAGCATGCGCTCCTGGCTCTCGGAGAGCATGATCTCGTAGGCGGTCATGCCGGGCTCGCGCATCGGCACGCGGTCGAGCTGCAGCTCGATGCCGAGGCCGCCCTTGCCGGCCATCTCGGTCGAGGAGGAGGTCAGGCCCGCCGCGCCCATGTCCTGGATCGCGACGATCGCGTCCGTCGCCATCAGCTCGAGGCAGGCCTCGATCAGCAGCTTCTCCTTGAACGGGTCGCCGACCTGCACGGTCGGGCGCTTCTCCTCCGACTTCTCGTCGAACTCGGCGGAGGCCATGGTCGCGCCGTGGATGCCGTCGCGGCCGGTCTTGGCGCCGACATAGACGACCGAGTTACCGGGCCCGGAGGCCTTGGCGTAGAAGATGCGGTCGGCCTTCGCGATGCCCACGGTCATGGCGTTGACGAGGCAGTTGCCGTTGTAGCTGGCATGGAAGTTGGTTTCGCCGCCGACCGTCGGCACGCCCACGCAGTTCCCGTAGCCGCCGATGCCCGCGACGACGCCGGCCACGAGGCCGCGCGTGCGCGGGTGGGACGGGTCGCCGAAGCGCAGCGCGTTGAGGTTGGCGATCGGCCGCGCGCCCATGGTGAAGACGTCGCGCAGGATGCCGCCAACGCCCGTCGCCGCGCCCTGGTAGGGCTCGATGTAGGAGGGGTGGTTGTGGCTCTCGATCTTGAAGACCACCGCGTCGCCGTCGCCGATGTCGATGACGCCCGCGTTCTCGCCGGGCCCGCAGATCACCCAGGGCGCGGTCGTCGGAAGCGTCTTCAGCCAGCGCTTCGAGGACTTGTAGGAGCAGTGCTCCGACCACATGACCGAGAAGATGCCGAGCTCGGTCCGGTTCGGGTGGCGGCCCATGATCTCGACCGCGCGGTCGTATTCCGCGGGCGTGAGCCCCATGAGGTCGTTGGGTCGTTGACCGGTCATCGCGCCACCGCCTCGACGAGGCCCTCGAAGAGTTTCCTGCCGTCCACGGAACCGAGCAGCGCCTCGATGGCGTTCTCGGGGTGCGGCATCATGCCGAGCACGTTGCGCCTGGCGTTGAACACGCCGGCGATGTTGCGCGCCGAGCCGTTGGGGTTGGCGGCGGCGTCGACGGCGCCGTCCGGTCCGCAGTAGCGGAACGCGACCTGGCCCTCGTCCTCGATGCTGTCGAGCGTCTCGGGGTCGGCGAAGTAGTTGCCATCGTGGTGGGCGCAGGGCACGCGCATGACCTCCCCGCGCGCGTAGCGCGAGGTGAAGAGCGTGTCGGCGCGCTCGACGCGCAGGTGCACGTCGCGGCAGATGAACCTGAGGCTCGCGTTGGGCAGCAGCACGCCGGGCACCAGCCGCGCCTCGGCGAGGATCTGGAAGCCGTTGCACACGCCGAGCACGGGCACGCCCGCCTCGGCGCGCGCGCGCACCTCGCGCATGATCGGGGAGTGGGCCGCGATCGCGCCGGTGCGCAGGTAGTCGCCGTAGGAGAAGCCGCCGGGCAGGACGACCAGGTCGGCCGCGGGGAGCGTCGCCTCCGCGTGCCAGACGATGGCCGGCTCCGAGCCGGTCGCCGAGCGGATCGCGTGGACGATGTCGCCCTCGCGGTTGGAGCCCGGGAAGACGATGACTGCCGATTTCATGCGCCTGCGCTCCGCGCGCGCCGCGTCGCGCGGCGCATCAGGGGACGAGCTCGAACTGGTAGTTCTCGATGACGGTGTTCGCGAGGAGCTTCTCGCACATCGCCTTGACCGCCGCCTCGGCCCTGGCGCGGTCGGTCTCCGCGAGGTCGAGCACGATGTAGCGGCCCTGGCGGACATCCGTCACGCCGTCGAAGCCGAGATGGCCCAGCGCCGCGAGGATCGCCTGGCCCTGCGGGTCGAGAACGCCGTTCTTCAGCGTGACGTGAACCTTCGCCTTCATCGCACCGGTCCTCACTGCATCGTCTTCGGACCCTTGAGGTCCTGGGGGCCGCCCTCGGGGAAGATGCCGAGGCGCCGCGCCACCTCGCGATACGCCTCCTCGACGTTCCCGAGGTCGCGGCGGAAACGGTCCTTGTCCATCTTCTCGTTGGTCTTCACGTCCCAGAGGCGGGACGTGTCGGGGCTGATCTCGTCCGCCAGCACGATGCGCATCTCGTCGTGCTCGTTCCAGTGGCGGCCGAACTCGAGCTTGAAGTCGATGAGCTTGAGGCCGACGCCGAGGAAGAGCCCGGTCAGGAAGTCGTTGATGCGCAGCGACAGCGCCATGATGTCGTCGAGGTCCTGGGTCGAGGCCCAGCCGAAGGCCGTGATGTGCTCCTCGGCGACCATCGGGTCCCCGAGCTCGTCGTTCTTGTAGTAGTACTCGACGATCGAGCGGGGCAGGGCCTGGCCCTCCGGCACGCCGTAGCGCTGCGAGAAGGACCCCGCGGCGACGTTGCGCACGACCACCTCGATCGGGACGATCTCCACCTCGCGCACCAGCTGCTCGCGCATGTTGAGGCGGCGCACGAAGTGGGTCGGCACGCCGACCTCCTCGAGCCGCATCATCAGGTATTCCGAGATGCGGTTGTTGAGCACGCCCTTGCCGGTGATCACGCCCTTCTTCTTGGCGTTGAAGGCGGTCGCGTCGTCCTTGAAGTACTGCACGAGCGTGCCCGGCTCGGGCCCCTCGTAGAGGATCTTCGCCTTGCCTTCGTAGATCTGCTTGCGTCGGGACATGCGCCTCTCGCTGGGGCCGTCCGCCGGCCCCGGAAGCGGACGCGGCGGATCGCCTGGGTCGCGTGCGGCCGCGCGGAGTTCGCGAGACCGGGCGCGCAGCCTTATAGCGTCGCGCCCGACCGAGTCGCAACGCCGCCCGCCCCGGGCCCGGGCAGCAGCGTCCGCCAGGCGACGGGGCCAGGATGGCCGTCGGCGAAGCGCATCACGGGCCGGTTCGCGCCGGCTGCCGGGCCCGCGGCGGGCAGGGCGACGATGGTGCTGCAGACCGTGCCGAACCCCGATGGCAGGCGGAAGCTCATGGCCGCGCGGCGATCCGGGTCGCCGTCGCGGCTCGACAGGAGTTCCTCCCAGCCCGACCAGTCGCCGTGCCCATGGGCGGGCGGGGGCCGCTCCCGCCAGCGCGGGAGGTGGAGCGCGATGCGCGGATCGGTCGCGTCGTTGGCGTCGGACGCCGTGAGCATCGTCGTGCCGCGCGGCAGGGCGACGACGTCCGGCCGCGCCGGGCCCTCCGGCCCGCTCCCGCGGATCCAGAACGCGTCGCGGTCGTCGGCCACCACGAGGTTGAAGCCGCGCCATGCGCGCGCGTCGATGTCGGCCAGCGCGCGCGCGGCCTCGGCCGCGTCCGCATGGTCGAGCGCGTCGAGCACGAGTTCCCCGCGCGAGCGCAGGCCCGGGGCGGGGCCGAGCGAATTGCGGCGGTTCAGGACCGAGGCGAAGACGCCATGGTCGTTGACGCCGAGCCAGGAACCCCCGGCGAGGCGGTCGAGCCCGGCGAAGACCTCGGGCCGGTCGGGCCAGTGCCGGCCCGGCGCCAGCCATGGGCGGTCCGCCATCTCGTCGCGGTTCGCGGCGATGGCGAGGGGCCAGGGATGTCCGGGGCGGCGGTGGAGGACGAGGGTGCACATGTCGCGTTTCCGATGGCCAGCATATGGCGGAGCGGCGCACCCGCCGCTATATAGCCCGCCACCCCACTAGACGAGGAATGGTGCCGCCATGACGGGCTTCGACGACCGCCAGAAGGCTTTCGAGAACCAGTACAAGCACGACCAGGAGACCAAGTTCAAAGTCAACGCGCGGCGCAACAAGCTGCTCGGCGAGTGGGCCGGAAGGCAGATGGGCCTCGCGGGCGCGGACCTCGAGGCCTATGCCAAGAGCGTCGTGATGGCCGACTTCGAGAAGCCCGGCGACGACGACGTGCTGCAGAAGGTCGCCGCCGACCTCAAGGCGAAGGGGCTCGCGGTCGGCGACGGCGTGGTCCGGGCGGAGATGGAGAAGCTCCTCGCCACCGCCAAGGAGCAGATCCTCAAGCAGGCCTGACGCGGCGTCGCGCCGGTCGCTTCGCCTTCGGCCTGGCGGCGAAGACCCGGCGGAAGATCGCGTCGACGCGCCTGAAGTGGTGCGCGAGGTCGAACATCGCCTCGACCTCGCGCGGCTTCAGGTGCCTGCGCACCACGGGGTCCGCGAGCAGGCGGTCCTTGAACGAACCACCCTCGCGCCAGGTCGCCATCGCGTTCGACTGGACGATGCGATAGGCGTCCTCGCGGCTCACGCCGGCCTGCGTGAGCGCGAGCAGCACGCGCTGCGAGTGCACGAGGCCGCCCAGCGCGTCCAGGTTCCGCTGCATCATCTCCGGGTAGACGACGAGCTTCTCGATCATCCCGGCCGCGCGGTGGAGGGCGAAGTCGAGCGCGATCGTCGCGTCCGGGCCGATCACGCGCTCCACCGAGGAATGCGAGATGTCGCGCTCGTGCCAGAGCGCGACGTTCTCCATCGCCGGCACCGCCATGCCGCGGACGAGCCGCGCGAGCCCGGTGATGTTCTCGGACAGCACGGGGTTGCGCTTGTGCGGCATCGCCGACGAACCCTTCTGCCCGGGCGCGAAGAATTCCTCCGCCTCGCGCAGTTCCGTGCGCTGCAGGTGGCGGACCTCGGTGGCCAGGCGCTCGAGCGAAGAGGCGATCACGCCCAGCGTGGCGAAGAACATCGCGTGGCGGTCGCGCGGGATCACCTGCGTCGACACGGGCTCCACCGCGAGGCCGAGCTTGCGCGCGACATGCGCCTCCACGCGGGGGTCGATGTTCGCGAAGGTGCCTACCGCGCCAGAGATGGCGCATGTGGCGATCTCGCGTCGCGCCGCCTCGAGGCGCTCGCGGTTGCGCGCGAACTCCGCCCTGTAGCCCGCGAGCTTGAGCCCGAAGGTCACGGGCTCGGCATGGATGCCGTGGCTGCGCCCGATCGTCGGGGTCATCTTGTGCTCCTTCGCGCGCGCCTCGAGGGCCGCGAGAAGCCGGTCGATCGCGGCGAGCAGCAGCGCCGAGGCCTGGTCGAGCTGCACCGCGAGGCAGGTGTCGAGCACGTCCGACGACGTCATGCCCTGGTGCACGAAGCGCGCGGCCGGCCCGACATGCTCGGCGAGGTTGGTGAGGAAGGCGATGACGTCGTGCTTCGTCTCGCGCTCGATCGCGTCGATGCGCTCGATCTCCCACTTGCCCTTCTTCCAGACCTCGCGCGCCGCGCTCCTGGGGATGATCCCGAGGGCTGCCTGCGCGTCGCAGGCATGGGCCTCGATCTCGAACCAGATGCGGAATCGGTTCTCGGGCTCCCAGATGGCGGCCATCTCGGGGCGGCTGTAGCGGGGGATCACGTGCTGTCGCCTTTCGTCATGCGGGAGGAGGAATGCCCGTGGCCATGGTCATGATCGTGGCCATGGTCGTGATCGTGATCGTGATCGTGGTCGTGGTCGTGGCCATGGTCGCGCGCGCGGGCGCGCTCGATCTCCGCGGCGCGCGCCGCGATGTCCTGCGCCGTCGCGAGGCGCGCGCGGGCGACGAGCTTCTCGAGCGCCGCCAGCCAGTGGCGGTAGTACGTATCGCCGAGGTCGGGATCGCCCGCCGCCTTGGCGCCGGCGATCTCGTCGGCCAGCGCCGCGGCCCATTCGGTCCAGGTGAAGGTCCCCGCCCGGTGGAGCGCGACCGCGAGCGCGAAGGCCTCGGCCTCCCATGGCTCGCGGAAGACCGGGCCCTCCGCGTCGCGCGGGATGCGCGGCAGGGCATCCAGTGACGGGACGTTCACGCGATTGCCTCGAGATAGGGTTCCCAGAGGTCGATGAAGACGGCGTCGCGCGCTGGCGCGTCCTCGCCCCAGAGCTCGCGCGCGGCGAAGCGCACGGAGTAGAGGTGCCGCGGATCCTCGCCGCGGCCGGCGGCGTTGCTGTCCGGGAAGACATGGCCGCCATGCAGCGCCACGACCGTGCCGGAGCGACCGCGGCAATAGCGCGGCGCGCGCGTGTGGCCCGCGGGCGAGAAGACCTTCACCCGCACTTCGTCCCCTGGAGCGAAGCGCGGCGCCGCGGGCACGGGGCGCTCGCTCGGCCCGCCGCGCGCGAGGATGCGCGGCACGTCCTCGGCGCGCACCGCGGGCTTCGCATG
>CANMWW010000034.1 GCA_947500965.1 Alphaproteobacteria bacterium | reverse complement strand
GGAAGGGGACGGGGAAGCTAGCCATGCCCTCCGGGGCGATCAACCATTGTTTCAGATTGTTGCGTCCCCCGCCCGGGCGCGCCCGGGAGGGGCGGCGCGCACAGGCCCGGCTTGCCAGCGACTCCAAAGGGATGCTTCCTGCTGGCCGTCACCAGGAGGACGCGACACGGCATGTTCAGACGTTCCCTTCTTTCCGCCGCGGCCGCCTTCGCCGCGGCCGGCGCGGCGCCCGGGATCGCGCGCGCATCCGTCCCCGTGCGCTGGGACGGCAAGCTCGCCCCGCCGCTGAACAACGCCGACGCCTTCGTGCAGTGGGCGGTCAGGAACCGCGGCGAGGATCCCGAGCAGCTGCGCCGCCGCTGGGAGCGCTACCAGGCCGCCGTCGCCTCGAAGGACATCCTCGACGACCGCAACCGCACCGCCTTCCTGATGACGCCGCGCGAGCATTTCGTGCTGCGCCAGAACCTCGCGCGCTCCTACGAGCACAACTTCCTCGACATCGGCTACGGCGTCACGATCTCGGGCCCGCACCTCGTCGCGCGCATGACGCAGGTCATCGACGTGCAGCCCGGCGACAAGATCCTCGAGATCGGCACCGGCTCCGGATACCAGTCGGCCTATCTCGCCTATCTCGCGCAGCGCATCTTCACGATCGAGATCATCCAGCCGCTCGCCGAGCGCACGCGCGGCATCTACGAGCGCCTCGTCGGCCAGGGCTACGTCGAGTACGGCGCGATCAGCACGCGCAACTCCGACGGCTACCATGGCTGGGAGGAGGAGGCGCCCTTCGACAAGATCATCGTCACCTGCGGCATCGACCACATCCCGCCGCCGCTGCTGCGCCAGCTGCGCAACGGCGGCACGATGGTCATCCCCGTCGGCCCGCCCGGCGCGCAGCGCGTGCTGAAGGTGGTCAAGGAGGTCGGCGCGGACGGCACCGTGCGCGCGACGCGCTCCGACATCTATGGCGGCCGCATCGTCCCCTTCGTGCCCTTCACCAAGCTCGAGGGCGGGGTGATCAAGGGGACCCACAACAAGTGACGCCTCCCGTCGCGGGCGCCCTGCCCCGGGGCGCCTACTGGGCGACGGCGCTGGTCGCCGGCGCGCTGATCGCGTTCCAGATCGCGGTCATGCGCCTCTTCGCGGTCGGCAGCTGGGCGCATTTCGGCTCGCTCGTGGTCAGCCTCGCCATGTTCGGCTTCGGCCTGACCAGCGCGGCGATGAGCGTCGCCGACCCCTGGTTCCGGCGGCGGTGGAACGAGCTCGCGCTGCTGTCGCTGGCGTCGTTCCCGCCGCTGGCCGTGGGCTGCAACCTGCTCGCCCAGCAGGTCGGCTTCAACGCGATCTTCCTCGTCTCCGACCCGACGCAGAAATGGCGGCTCGCGGCGACGATGCTGCTCTACCTGATGCCGTTCCTCTCCGGGGCCCTGTTCCTCGGCGTGGTGTTCCAGCGCGCGCAGGCGGCGTTCAACCGCGTCTACTTCGCCGACCTGCTCGGCTCGGGCCTGGGCGGCCTCGCCCTGCTGGCGACGCTCTACGTGGTCGCGCCCGCCGACCTCGTCGTCTTCCCGATCGCGCTCTGGCTCGCGGGCGCGCTGTTCTGGACGGCGGCGACGGGACCCGCGCGGCGCGCGATCCCGGTGGTCGTGGCGTCGGTCGCGAGCATCGCCGCGCATCTCCTGCTGCCGGGATGGCTCGGCGTGCCGAGCCTCGCCGTGTCCGACTACAAGGGCGTCAGCTACGCGCGCAAGTTCCCGGACAGCCGCCTCGTGCTCGAGCACCGCTCGCCCTTCGGGCTGCTCGAGGTCTACGAGAGCTCCTACCTGCATTTCGCGCCGGGCCTGTCCGACAACGCGGCCTTCAACCTCGAGAAGATGCCGGAGCGCGCCTACTGGGGCCTCTATGTCGACGGGGAGGGGCCACAGGGGATCATCCGCAGCCTCCCGGCGGAGGAGACCGCCTACTACCGCTACCTGCCGATGGTCTACCCGTACCTGCTGCGCAAGGCGCCGGAGACCTTCGTCGTGCAGTTCGGCGGCGGCCTGTCGACCGCGCTGGCGCTGGCGTCGGGCTCGCGCCACGTCACGGTCGCGGAGAGCGAGCGCGGCGTGCTCGACGCATTCCTCAACCACCCCGAGCTGCGCGCCTTCACCGGCGACATCCTGCGGCGGCCCGACGTCACCGTGATCCCGCATGACGGGCGCCTGCACCTCGCCGGGCAGCGCGACCGCTACGACGTGATCGACCTCTCGCTCGCGGACTCCACCGGACTGTCGAGCCCGGGCGGCTTCGCGATCGTGGAGAAGTTCGCCTACACGCGCGAGGCGATGGCGGCGTACATGCGCGCGCTCAGGCCCGGGGGTATCCTCTCGGTCACGACCTGGAACAAGGAGGAGCCGCCCAAGTCCGTCCTGCGCCTCTACGCGACGATGGCGGCGGCCGCGCGCGAGGTCGGCGGGCCCGACATCGCGCGCCGCTTCTTCGTCGTGTCGTCCTACCTGTCGACGACCACCGTCCTCTACGCGCGCGACGGCTTCCAGGACGCGGAGGTGGAGGCGCTGCGCCGCCACAGCGCCGAGATGTCCTTCGACGAGATCCACGTGCCGGGCGCGCCGCGCGAGGCGGAGGACGTCGCCAGCCTGCTGCGCGCCTATCGCGAGCAGATCTTCGGCTCCGGCGAGGACGACGCGGCCGGCGCGGGCGCGCCCGCCGCCGATGGCGAGGCCATGCCCTCGACGCGCCTCGCGCGGGCGGCCTGGCGGGCGCATGTCGACGGCACCTGGCCCGCGATCGCGCGCGACTACGTCTTCGACGCCCATCCGCTGACCAACGCGCGGCCCTATTTCGCCGCCTACCTGCGCGCGGGCGACCTGCCGCGCGTGCTCGACCGCCTCGACACGCTCCAGGACGAATGGGGCTACCTGCTCGTGTGGGCGACGCTTGCGCTCGCCTGCATCGCGGCCGCCTCGCTGGTCGCGCTGCCCGTCCTCTTCGGCTGGCGTGCCGCCTTCGCGACCCAGCCGGGCAAGCTCGCGGCGGTCGTCTACTTCGCCTGCCTCGGCCTCGGATACATCGTGGTCGAGGTCGGGCTGATCGCCCAGTTCGTGATGGCGCTCGGCAACGCGACGATCTCGGCCTCCGTGCTCATCACCGGCATGCTCGTCTTCTCCGGGCTTGGCGCGCTCGCCTCGGAGCGCGTGCGCGCGACGGGGCCGCTCGCGATGCCGGCGATCTTCGCGTCGATCTGCGCGCTGCTCCTGGCCTATGGCCTCGGCCTCGACCGCGTGCTCGACGCGATCGGCACGCTCGACTACGGGCTGCGCCTCGCCTGCTGCTTCCTGATCGTGCTGCCGCCGGCCTTCCTGATGGGCTTCCCGATGCCGGTGGCGATGAACACGCTCGCCACGCTCGGCAAGCAGAGGCTGTTCATCTGGGCCTGGGGCATCAATGGATGCTTCTCGGTCATCGGCGCGGCGCTCGTGCCGATCCTGGCGACGTCCATCGGCCTGGATGGCACGCTCGCGGTCTGCGCGGTCGCCTATGCCCTGGCGGGCGCGTGCTTCGGCGGCCTGCTGCGGCCGCTCCCCGCGGCGCCCTGACGCCCTCCGGGCGGCGTCGGTTCAGCCCGGCGAAGCCGCCGGCCGCAGGTCGCGCGGCGGCTGGACCACCGGCGGCTGCGCCTGCTCGAAGGAGCGGTCGGCGACGTTGATCGCCTCGTCGCGCCCCCGCGCGTAGATGAAGCCGTCGGTCGGGTAGACCTTGCCGTGGGTCGTGGCGTCGGCGCCGGGCTTCACGGCGGCGCGAACCGCGGTCCAGTCGTTGCGGGGCGAGACGTCGATCACCGAGTGGCTGCGCGAGATCGCGCCGCGGGCCCAGTTCGCGTGGTCGATCAGGATCTCGCGGCTGCTGACGACGCGGCTCACCAGCGCGACATGGCCGAGCGGCATCGAGCGGACCGAGCGGAAGGAGAGCACGCTGCCGGGCTCGGGCGTGTTGCCGCGCGCGTGCATGGCGCGCGCGTTGTGCCACCAGTCGCGGGCGTTGCCGCGGATGCGGAACTCGCTGTTGGCGACGACGTACTGGACGCACTGGATGCGGCGCTGCGGCGCCTGCGCGGCCTGGCGCGCGGCGGCAGGTCGCGCCGCCTGCTTCTTCTGCGGCGACCGGTTCCGGTGGTGCGCCTCGCCGGCGGGCTTCTTCCTGGCCTGGCTGCCGGCGCCGGCGCGGTTCGCCGCGGGCACGGAGGCGACGTCCCCACCGGCCTGGCCCCGGGGGGCGACCGGCTCGGCATGGGCGAGGCAGGGGAGGGCGATGGCGAGGAGCACGGCCCACAGGACGCGGCGGAGACGGGCGGGGCGGGTCTCTGTCGGTCGCTGGATCCGGGTCATCGCTCGACGGCCCTCGTGGCGGAAAGAAGGCGGGAAACTACCCACCACTCCGGACCGAATCAACGATTGTTTCACTATGTTGCGGAAGCCCTCGGGGCGCCCGAGGACTTGCTGGATCAGGTCAATGTGTTGATAAGAATAAGAATATCCGTCACGGAAGCAACTCGGTGACGGGCGTGCCGCGCGCACCCCGCAGCAGCGCCTCGGCATGGGACGCCGATCCGCCCGCCGCCAGCAGCTTCCCGACGACCCGCGATTCGGGAAGCGGCCGCGCGGCGCTGCCGAGGACCTCGTCGACCGTGGCGGCGACGCGCCGTCCATCCCGCAGTTCGATCGCGACCGTGTCGGGGGCCAGCGGGCTCATGTCCCCGAGCCCGGGCCGCGGCTCGTAGGGCTCGAGGCGCAGACGCCGCATGAGGTCGCGCGTCTCCGGTCGCGCCAGCGCCGCTGGCGAGAAGCTCGCCGGCCCCGGCTCGCCGTCATGCAGCGTCGCGGCGACGCACCATGTGGCGCTGAACCGCGCCTCCGAGGGGGTGCGGGGGTCTGGCGCCGCCACCACCGCCGCATGCGGCGCCGGCATGCGGATCGTGCCGCCGAGGATGTCGCGGGGCGCGACGCCATGCGCGGCGACGATGCGCTGCGTCGCCTCGATGGCGCGATGGGCGTAGGCACAGCACGGCCAGGGCTTGCGCAGCGGGCGATGGACCAGGATCCCGTCGCGCGCGGGATCGCGCGCCAGGCCGGCCGCGACGCCCGGCGAGGCCGGGGTGCCGTAGAGCGCGAGGAAGCCGCCTGCGCCCTCGAAGAGGCGCGGCGCCGAGCCGATGCCCTCCGCCGCGAGCAGCGCGGCCTCCAGGCCGGCGCGCGCGGCGAAGCCGGCATGGACCGGCTTGGCGTCGCTGCCGAACTGGCGCTTGAGCCCCGCCGAGGCGCTGGCGGCGAGGCCGAGCGCGTGCGCGGTGGCGTCGGCGCCAAGCCCGAGCAGCCGTGCGCAGGCCGCCGCGGCGCCGAAGGGGCCGATCGTCGCGGTGGCGTGCCAGCCGGCGAGGTAATGGCCATGGCCGAGCGCCTCGCCGACCCGCACGATCGCCTCGTGTCCGGCGACATGCGCCGCTAGCACGTCGCCGAGGCTCGCGACGCGCGCGGTGGCGAGCGCTAGCACCGCGCCGAGCACGACGGCGCTGGGATGCGTCGAGCCGGGGATCTCGTAGTCGTCGAGGTCGATGGCGTGCGCCGCCACGCCGTTCGCCAGGGCCGCCGCCGGGATCGGCATGCCCCCGGAGCAGCCGATCGCGCGCGCGGGGCCATCGTCGGCGGTCGCCGCCATCGCGCGGCGCGCGGCGCGCGCGACGTCCTCGTCGCGGCCCGCGAGGATGCAGGCCAGCGTGTCGACGAGGCAGAGCGCGGCTTCGTCGAGCGCGGCAGCGCTTGGTCGCCGCGCCACGAGAAGCGAGCCAAGGCGTGGGAGGAAGCCTTCGTCCCTGGTCATCTCGGCTCCTTGCGCCCGGCGATGGCCGCAGTGGGTTCTTCCAGTCCGTCAGGGCCCATCCATCCCTCGTCGCCCGAGGGGCGCAAGGATGCGCAAACGTCCAGTTCGACCACCATGCCGTCAGCGCGCTCGCCTGGAGGAGCCAGCGGCCACCCCCAGCGCTCGAGTGCCGGAGGCGCGGCAACCCCGTGGAGTGGATCCTCTGCCTGCGTCTCGCCGCCGGAACCGCGCAAGTTGCATGAGGTTTCGGTGATCAGGCATGCCGCCTCCGCACCCGCGCAGAGATCGGCGAGAGCAGCCGCGATCAGGTCTCGTCGCCAGTCAGTGCCGGGCGCCACCGCGCGCGGTGGGGGCAACTGCGAGAGCAGCATCGATGCGACCACGTAGTCGGCTTCACGCACCGTGCCGCGCCAGGACCGGTACACGGGAGAAGCCGGCCCCATCGCGACTAAGGACAATGCGACCGGCCTCACGTTGCCAAGGCGGCGTGCGGCCATGCGGGCATGCAGGGGTTGCGCTGCGTCGACGAGCACGACCTCCTCGAAGCGCCTCGACAATCCCGCAAGGGGGATGTCGAGCAGGCAACCCGAGCCAAGCACGACGGCTCGCCTCGACCCTCGGGCCTTCTCCGCGCCAGCGAGGATGAAGGACCGGCAGTTCTCGAGATGCGGCCGCCATTGGCTCCGGCAGCGCAGGTAGCGTGCCACGATCGCGGCCTGCTCCGAGGCGATCCCGTTCGCCCGGGCGCCGGGCGCGGTCATTTGCGTGGCGAAGACGAAAGCTTCTACGATCATTTGCCTTCCGCTGGTCCGCGCAGCTTGCATGACGCGAAGACAGGCTTCTACAGTCGAAGCCGAGGGTTTGGGAGACGACATGGCTGGCTACTCGGGACTGCGCATCTTCTCTGAAGGACTTCGCGGCAATTCGGGCTGGCGCCCGGCATGGCGCAAGCCGGAGCCGAAGCGCGAATACGACGTGATCGTCGTCGGCGGCGGCGGGCACGGGCTCGCGACCGCCTTCTACCTGGCGGAGGTGCACGGCATCACGAACGTCGCGGTGCTGGAGAAGGGGCCGATCGGCCTCGGCAACACGGGGCGCAACACGACGATCGTGCGCTCCAACTACCTGCTGCCGCAGAACCATCATTTCTACGAGCACTCGCTCAAGCTCTGGGAAGGGCTGGAGCAGTCGCTGAACTACAACGTGATGATGAGCCAGCGCGGCGTCATCAACGTCTTCCACAACGACGCGCAGCGCAACGCCGCCATCCGCCGCGGCAACGCGATGCGCCTCGCGGGCATCGACGCCGTGCTGCTCGACGGCGCAGGCGTGAAGGCGATGTGCCCGCTTCTCGACATCTCGAACGGCCGCTTCCCCGTCATGGGCGGCCTGCTCCAGCCGCGCGGCGGCACGGCGCGCCACGACGCGGTGGCCTGGGGCTTCGCGCATGCCGCCGACGCGCGCGGCGTCGACATCCTCGAGCATTGCGAGGTCACCGGGATGATCGTCGAGGGTGGCGCGATCCGCGGCGTGCGCACGACGCGCGGCGAGATCCGCGCGCCCAAGGTCGGCCTCGCCGTCGCGGGCAGCACGAGCCTGCTCACCGAGATGGCGGGCTTCCGCGTGCCCATCGAATCGCACCTGCTCCAGGCCTTCGTCAGCGAGGGCCTGAAGCCGATGATCGACTGCGTCGTCACCTTCGGCGCCGGGCATTTCTACATCTCGCAGTCGGACAAGGGCGGCCTGGTCTTCGGTGGCGGCCTCGACGGATATCCCAGCTACGGCCAGCGCGGCACGCTGCGCGAGGCGGAGCATGTCTACGCCGCGGGCGTCAGCATGATCCCGGCGCTCGGGCGCCTGCGCGGGCTGCGCTCCTGGGCGGGCATCATGGACATGTCGCCGGACGGCTCGCCCTTCATCTGCAGGACGCCGGTGCGCGGCCTCTACATGACGGCGGGCTGGTGCTACGGCGGCTTCAAGGCGACGCCGGGCTCGGGCTGGTGCCACGCCTGGACCATCGCGCGCGACGAGCCGCACGCGCTCAACGCGGCCTTCACGCTCGACCGGTTCCGCGAGGGCAGGATGATCGACGAACGGGGCAACGGCCCCTTCCACTGGATGCACTGACATGCTGCAGATCAACTGCCCGCATTGCGGGCCGCGCGACGAGGCGGAGTTCACCTATCGCGGCGACGCGACAGTGACGCGGCCGGGGCCCGATGCCGGGATCGAGGCCTGGGACGACTACCTGCACCTGCGCGACAACCCGCGCGGCTGGACGGTCGAGTGGTGGCTGCACTCCGCGGGATGCCGCGCGGTGCTGAAGGTCCGCCGCCACACCGCCACGCACGAGATCGACGCCGTCGCCACGGCGGGCGAGCGCCTCGGGGCGGACCGCGCATGAGCCAGTCCCGACGCCTCGCCGCCGGCGGCCATGTCGACCGCGCGCGCAGCCTCTCCTTCCGCTTCGACGGCAGGTCCTACGCGGGCCATCCCGGCGACACGCTCGCCTCCGCGCTGCTCGCCAACGGCATGCGGCTCGTCGGCCGCTCGTTCAAGTACCATCGCCCGCGCGGCATCTTCTCCGCCGGCGTCGAGGAGCCCAACGCGCTCGTCGAGCTGCGCGAGGGCGCGCTGCGCGAGCCCAACACCCGCGCCACGGTGGTCGAGCTCTTCGACGGGCTGGTCGCCGCGAGCCAGAACCACAGGGGCTCGCTCGCCTTCGACTGGATGGCGGTCAACGGGCTGCTCGCGCCGTGGCTCGGCGCCGGCTTCTACTACAAGACCTTCATGTGGCCGGCGGCGTTCTGGGAACGCGTCTACGAGCCGCTGATCCGCCGCGCCGCGGGCCTCGGCCGCGCCTCGGGCCTTCCCGACCCCGACCACTACGGCGCGATGCACGCGCATTGCGACGTGCTCGTCGTCGGTTCCGGCGCCGCGGGGCTCGCCGCCGCGCGCGCGGCCGGCGCGACCGGCGCGCGGGTGATCCTCGCCGAGCAGGACTTCATGCTCGGCGGCGACCTCCTGAACGAGCCCGGGCTCGAGGCCTGGCGACGCGAGCAGGTCGCCGCGATCGAGGCGATGCCGGAGACGCGCGTGCTGCCGCGCACGACGGTGTTCGGGTTCTACGACCATGGCGTGCTCGGCGCCGCCGAGCGCGTCGCCGACCACCTGCCGCAATCGCCCCCGCACGTGCCGCGCCAGCGCTTCTGGACCATCCGCGCGAAGGAGGTCGTGCTCGCCACGGGCGGCCACGAGCGGCTGGTGGCGTTCCCGGGCAACGACCGGCCCGGCGTCATGCTCGCCGGCGCGGCGCGCACCTACGCCCGGCGCCACGGCGTGCGCGCGGGCGACGCGGTCGCCCTCTTCGCCACCCACGACGCCGCCTACGACGCCGCCTTCGCGATGGCGGAGGCGGGCGCCAGGATCTCCGCCATCATCGACCCGCGCGACGACAGCGCGGCCATGCAGCGCGCGCGCGACGCCGGCTTCGACGTGCGCGCCCGCAGCGTCGTCTCGGGCACCGCGGGCCGAGCGGGCATCCACGCGATCGAGGTCCGCGCGCGCGATGGCGCGGGGCGCGGCGCCGCGCTCCCGGCCGACCTGCTGATGATCTCCGGCGGCTGGAACCCGGCCGTGCACCTGGCGAGCATGTCGGGCGCGCCGCTGGCCTGGAACGAGGAACTGCAGTCCTTCCTGCCCGGCACGCCGGTGCAGCGCGAGCGCAGCGCCGGCGCGTGCCGCGGCGTGAACGGCCACGCCGCGGCCGCGGCCGATGGCGCCGACGCGGGTCGCGCGGCGGCGATCGCCGCGGGCTTCGCGGGCGCCGCGTCCTTCGCGATGCCCTCTGCGCCGGCCCCCGACCACAGGCCCTGGCCGCTCTACGAGGTGAAGGGCGGCAAGGCCTTCGTCGACATCCAGGACGACGTCACCGCGGACGACATCCGCCTCGCGCATCGCGAGGGCTTCTCCCACGTCGAGCACGCCAAGCGCTACACGACCCACGCCATGGGCACGGACCAGGGCAAGACCGGCGGCATCGTCGGCGCCGCGGTGCTCGCCGAGGCGCGCGGGGAGAAGCTCGCGGTCGTCGGCCTGCCGCGCTTCCGGCCCTATACCTCGCCGATCGCCTGGGGGACGATGGCCGGCGACGGCGTCGGCGCGCATTTCCAGCCGACCCGGCGCTCGCCGCTGCAGGCAACGCACGACGCGCTCGGCGCGGTCTGGATGGACGCGGGGCTGTGGAAGCGCCCGGCCTTCTACCCGCGCCCCGGCGACGCCGATGCCTGGGCGAGCGTGATGCGCGAGGGCCGCGCGGTGCGCGAGCGCGTCGGGATCTGCGACGTCTCCACGCTCGGCAAGATCTCGGTCGAGGGGCCCGACGCCGCGACCTTCCTCGATCGCGTCTACTCCAACACCTTCTCGACGCTGCCCGTGGGGCGCGCGCGCTACGGGCTGATGCTGCGCGAGGACGGCATGGTCTTC
>CANMWW010000033.1 GCA_947500965.1 Alphaproteobacteria bacterium | reverse complement strand
GATGGAGGAAAGGGCCGCGGTTACCCGGTCCATGTCGGCCATGCCGTCCACACCGCGAAGGGCTCCGCGCTCCTTGTAGTACGGCAGGATCGGGGCCGTCTTGGCATAGTACTCGGCCAGGCGCTTGCGCACGGTCTCGGCGTTGTCGTCGGCCCGCCGCAGGAAATCCGTCCCCCCGCACGAATCGCAGACCCCGGCCTTCGCCGGGACCTGGAAGCGATCGTGGTAGCCGGCCCCGCACTTGCGGCAGCTGTAGCGGCCCGAAATGCGCTCCACCAGGGCCGCGTCGTCGACCTTGAGCTCGATCACATGGTCGAGGCGCATGCCCCGGCCCGCCAGGAGCGCATCGAGCGCCTCGGCCTGCGGCACGGTCCGCGGGAAGCCGTCGAATATCGCGCCCCGGCTCGCATCAGGCTGCGACAGGCGCTCGGAGATCATGGCGATCAGGATCTCGTCGTCGACGAGCTTGCCCGCCTCCATCACGGCCTTGGCACGCAGGCCCGTCGGCGTGCCGGAGGCAACGGCCGCGCGCAGCATGTCGCCGGTGGAGAGCTGCACCATGCCGTAGGCGGCCTCGAGGCGCTTCGCCTGCGTGCCCTTGCCCGCGCCCGGTGGCCCCAGGAGGACGATGTTGATCGCCATGCGCTCAGCCACCCTTCCGGCCCATCAGGCGGTCGAGCAGAGAGCCCTTTCCTTCGCCTCCGCGCTGGGCGAGGCGGGCCGCGGCACCATCGCGCCCCGGCTTGAGCTTCGACTTCTTGATCAGCCCCTCGTACTGGTGCGCGATCAGGTGCGAATGGACCTGCGCGACCGTGTCCATGGTTACGCTGACGACGATGAGCAGCGACGTGCCGCCGAAGTAGAAGGGCACCGCGTATTGCGAGATGAGGATCTCCGGCAGCACGCAGATGATGGAGAGATAGGCCGCGCCGATGACCGTCAGCCGCGTGAGCACGTAGTCGAAATGGTCGGCGGTGCTCTTGCCGGGGCGGATGCCGGGGACGAAGCCGCCATGCTTCTTCAGGTTGTCGGCGGTCTCCACGGGATTGAAGACGACGGCCGTATAGAAGAAAGCAAAGAAGACGATCAGCGCCACGTAGAGGAGGATGTAGAGCGGCTGGCCATGCGCCAGATGGGTGGTGATCGCCTGGAGCCAGCCCGGAGACTCGGTGCCGGAGCTGAAATTCGCGAAGGTCAGCGGCAGCAGGAGCAGCGAACTGGCGAAGATCGGGGGGATCACGCCCGACGTGTTGATCTTGAGCGGCAGGTGCGAGGACTGCCCGCCATACATCTTGTTACCGACCTGGCGCTTCGGATACTGCACCAGGATGCGGCGCTGGGCGCGCTCGAGGAACACGATCGCCGCGATCACGCCGACCGCGATCACCAGCATCAGGATGATGAAGATCGTCGACAGCGCGCCGGTACGGCCAAGCTCGAGCAGCGCGGCAAGCGCCGAGGGCAGGTTCGCGACGATGCCGGCGAAGATGATCAGCGACGTGCCGTTGCCGACGCCGCGCGCGGTGATCTGCTCGCCGAGCCACATCAGGAACATGGTGCCGCCGGTCAGTGTCACGACGGTCGTGAGCTGGAACAGCACGGGATTGATGAGCACGAGCGCGCCGGACTGGCCGCTAGATCCCTGCAGCCCGATCGCTATCCCGTAGCTCTGGAAGATCGCGAGGAGGAGAGTCAGGTAGCGCGTGTACTGGTTGAGCTTCTGGCGCCCTGCGGCGCCTTCCTTCTTGAGCGCCTCGAGCGTGGGCGCGACCGCGGTCATCAGCTGGATGATGATGGCCGCGGAGATGTACGGCATGATGTTGAGCGCGAAGAGCGTCATGCGGCTCAGCGCGCCGCCCGCGAGCATGTCGAACATGCCGAGGATGCCGCCGCGCTGGGCGTTGAAGATCTCCTCGAGGACCTGCGGGTCTATGCCCGGGATCGGGATGTAGCTCCCGATCCGGTAGACGACCAGCGCGCCGAGCGTGAACCAGAGGCGCTTCTTGAGGTCCGTCGCCTTGGCGAACGCACCCCAGCCGAATCCGCCCGCCAGTTGCTCGGCCGCCGATGCCATGCCCCTTCGCCCCGCCGCTTCCCGTTACGCGATCCGGCGCTCAGGCCTTCGCCTCGGCGGCGGCCTTGCCGCCACCCGCAGCCTTCGCGCGCGCCGCGATCTTCTTCGCGCGCTTCTCGCGGCGCTCGGCATTCGCCTTCACCGCGCCCTCGCGCTCGAGCGAGAGGATGGTCACCGTGCCACCGGCCTTCTCGACCGCGGCGATGGCGGCCTTGGAGGCGCCCACGACCTCGATCGCGATCTTCTGCGCGAAGGAATCAGCCCCGTTGCCGAGCAGCCGCACGCCATCGAGGCTGCGGCGCAGGATGCCCGAGCCAACCAGCGAGGCGGCGTTGATCGTGGCGCCTGCCTGGAGCTTGCCGGCCGCGATCGCCTTCGCGATCTGGTCGAGGTTGACCTCCGCGAAGTCGAGCTGGAAGGCGGTATTGCGGAAGCCACGCTTCGGCATGCGGCGATAGAGCGGCGTCTGGCCACCCTCGAAGCCGTTGAGCGCCACGCCCGAGCGCGCGGTCTGTCCCTTGCCACCGCGTCCCGAGGTCTTGCCAACGCCCGAACCGATGCCGCGGCCGACGCGGAGCCGGCGGGTACGCGAGCCGTGCTTGTCGCGGATTTCATTGAGCTTCATGGCTCGTTCCCTTCGTCGCGAAGCGTTGCCGGGGACGCCTGTGTCAGGCGCCTTCCTCGACTCGCAGGAGATGATGCACGCGCGCGATCATGCCGCGCACCGCGGGGGTGTCCTCCAGCACGCGCTGGCGGTTCAGCTTGTTCAGGCCGAGGCCGATCAGCGTCGCACGCTGGTACGCGCGGCGTGCGATCGGGCTCCCGACCTGGGTCACCTTGATGGTCTTCTTGTTGTCGCCGGCCATGGTGCTCACTCCCGGGTCGCGTCTGCGCCTTCGCGGCGCCCGACGATGTCGGCGACCTTCTTGCCGCGCTTGGCGGCGACGACGCGCGGGTTCTGCATCTCGGTCAGAGCCACGAAGGTAGCCTTGATCATGTTGTGCGGGTTCGACGAGCCCACCGACTTGGCCACCACGTCGTGCAACCCGATGGTTTCGAAGACGGCGCGCATCGGGCCGCCCGCGATGATCCCCGTGCCGGGCTTCGCCGGGCGCAGAACCACCTTGCCCGAGCCGAAATGGCCATGGACGTCGTGGTGCAGGGTCCTGCCCTCGCGCAGCGGGATGCGGATCATCGCGCGCTTCGCCTGGTCAGTTGCCTTGCGGATCGCCTCCGGGACCTCGCGGGCCTTCCCCGTGCCGTAGCCCGAGCGGCCCTTGCCGTCGCCGACGACGACGATCGCCGCGAAGCCGAATCGCCGGCCGCCCTTCACGACCTTGGCGACGCGGTTGATCGCGACGAGCTTCTCTATCAGCTCGCCCTGCTCGCGGTCCTCGCGAGACCCGCCGCCCTCGCGCTGTCCGCGGCGCCGGGACTCGCCGCCTTCGCCTGGCGTCCTTGCCATCAGTATTCTCCTCGATAACTCAGAACGACAGCCCGCCTTCGCGGGCTGCATCGGCGAGCGCCTTGACGCGGCCGTGGAACATGTAGCCGCCGCGGTCGAAGACCACTTCCTTGACGCCGGCAGCGATGGCGCGCTCGGCGATCAGCACGCCGACGGCCTTCGCGGCGCCGACATCCGCGCCGGTCTTCAGCGACTTGCCGAGACCCTCCTCCTTAGTGGAGGCGGAGGCGAGCGTGCGGCCGGTCGCGTCGTCGATCACCTGGGCATAGATGTGCCTGGAGGACCGGAACACGGAAAGCCTTGGCCTGCCGCCCGCATTGGTGCGGAGCTTGAGGCGGACGCGCCGCTTGCGGCGCTCGAACATCTGGTAGGATTTATCCGACATGGCTGGCCCTTACTTCTTCTTGCCTTCCTTGCGGCGGACTCGTTCGTCCGTGAAGCGGATGCCCTTGCCCTGGTAGGGCTCCGGCTTCTTGTACGCGCGGATCTCGGCCGCGACCTGGCCGACGAGGCGCTTGTCGGAACCCGTGATCTCGAGCGCATTCTGCTTGTCGCCGCCGACCTTGACGGCGATGCCCTCGGGGATCGCGTACTTGACCTCGTGGCTGAAGCCGAGCTGGAGGCTCAGCACCTTGCCCTCGAGCGCCGCGCGGAAGCCGGTCCCCTCGATGGCCAGGTTGCGCGTGAAGCCCTTCGAGACGCCCGACACCATGTTGGCGATCAGCGCGCGCGACGTGCCCCAGAGGGACTTGGCGCGCTTGCTCTGGGCGCGCGTGGCGAGGACCAGCTTGCCGGCGTCGAGCTTCGCCTCGATGTCCTGGTGCAACTGCAGCACCTGGGAACCGAGCTTGCCCTTCACCGTCAGCTTCTGGCCCGCCACCTGGACCTCGACGCCCTGCGGCACCGGGACCGGCTGGCGACCGATACGAGACATGTGTGCTCTCCTTTCCTGCCGGTCAGAAGACCTGGCAGATGATTTCGCCGCCGACGTTCTGCGCGCGCGCCTCGGAATCCGACATCACGCCACGCGGGGTCGACAGGATCGCGATGCCCAGGCCGCCATAGACCTTCGGCAGGTCCTTGATGCCCGAGTAGACGCGGCGGCCAGGCTTGGACACGCGGCTGATCTCGCGGATCACCGGCGTGCCCTCGTGGTACTTCAGTTCCACCGTGAACTCCGAGATGCCGTTGCGCTTCTCGGCCGAGTAGTAGCCGCGGATGTAGCCCTCGCGCTTGAGGACCTCCAGCACTCCACCGCGCAGCTTCGACGCCGGCACCACGCAGGTGCCCTGGCGGGCCGATTGCGCGTTCCGGATGCGCGTCAGCATGTCTCCGAGGGTATCGCTCATCGCCATGTCCGGACTCTCCTCACCAGCTCGCCTTGACCATGCCGGGGATCTGGCCAGTGAGGGCCAGGTCCCGGAGGGCCATGCGGCAGAGCTTGAACTTCCTGTAGTTGCCGCGCGAGCGGCCGGTCAGCTCGCAGCGCAGCCGGACACGGACGCGCGACGAGTTGCGCGGCAGCTCGGCGAGCTTCTGCGCGGCCTCGAAGCGCTGTTCCATGTCCAGCGCGCGGTCGCCGGCGATGGCCTTGAGCTTCGCGCGCTTGGCGCCGAAACGCTTGGCCATGCGCTCGCGGCGCTTGTTCTTCTCGATGGAGCTCTTCTTAGCCATCGGATCCTGTCCTCGCGGCTCGAGACGTCAGTTGACGAAGGGCATTTCGAAGGCCTTCAGGAGGGCCTTGGCCTCCCCGTCGGACTTCGCAGTCGTGCAGATGATGATGTCCATCCCGCGGACGCTATCGATCTTGTCGTAGTCGATCTCGGGGAACACGATCTGCTCCTTGATGCCGAGCGCGTAGTTGCCGCGCCCGTCGAAGCTCTTGCCCGACACGCCGCGGAAGTCGCGCACGCGTGGCAGGGCGATGGTGATCAGGCGGTCGAGGAACTCGTACATGCGCGCGCCGCGAAGGGTGACCTTGCACCCGATCGGCAGGCCGCGGCGCAGCTTGAAGTTCGCGATCGCCTTCTTGGACTTGATGACGAGCGGCTTCTGGCCGGTGATCGCCGTCAGGTCGCCGATGGCGGCCTCCATCTTCTTGATGTCGTTGACGGTGTCGCCGACGCCCATGTTCACCACGATCTTCTCGAGGCGTGGCACCTGCATGTCGCTCGTGTATCCGAACTCCTTCTTGAGGCTCGGACGGATCTTGCCCTGGTAGGCTTCCTGGAGGCGGGTTGCCATGGTGATCACCGATCGATGAGTTCGCCGGACCGCTTGGCGAAGCGGACCTTCTTGCCGTCCACGACGCGGAACCCCACGCGGGTCGGCTTGTTGTCCTTGGGATCGAGATGGGCGACGTTCGACGCGGAAAGCGCCAGCTCCTTCTCGACGATGCCGCCGGGCTGCCCGGGCCGGCCGCGGGTGTGGCGCTTGGCGACGTTCACGCCCTGCACCACCACGCGACCTTCCTTCGGCATGACCTTCAGCACCTTGCCGCTCTTGCCCTTGTCGCGGCCCGTGAGGACCACGACGGTGTCATCCTTGCGGATCTTCAGCATCGCTTCACCCGAACTCAGAGAACTTCCGGCGCCAGGCTGATGATCTTCATGTAGCCCCTGGAGCGCAGCTCGCGCGTCACGGGCCCGAAGATACGCGTGCCGATCGGCTCGCCTTCCTTGTCGATCAGCACGGCCGCGTTGCGGTCGAAGCGGATCGCGCTGCCGTCGCCGCGGCGCAGCTCCTTCGAGGTGCGGACGATGACGGCCTTGTGGACGTCGCCCTTCTTCACCTTGCCGCGCGGGATCGCCTCCTTGATGGAGACGACGATGATGTCGCCGATCGAGGCGGTGCGGCGCTTCGCGCCGCCCAGCACCTTGATGCACTGGACCCGACGGGCGCCGGAATTGTCGGCGACCTCGAGGTTTGAACGCATCTGGATCATTGGACGTGTCCCCCGTTCAGGCCGTGGCGGCTTCGTCCGTCACGACTTCCCAGCGCTTGCGCTTGGAGATCGGACGGCACTCCCGGATCTTCACGTTCTGCCCGGTCTTCACCTGGTTGGACTCGTCGTGCGCGAGGTACTTCTTCGTGCGCACGATGAACTTCTTGTAGACGGGGTGCATGAAGCGGCGCTCGACGAGGACCGTCACGGTCTTCTCGTTCACGTCGCTGGTCACGACACCCTGGAGCACGCGGCGAGGCATCTGGTCTTCCTCCGGCTTCAGGCCGACTTGCGCTGGCGTTCGGCCAGCACGGTCATGATCTTTGCGATGTCGCGGCGCACCACGCGGATGCGCGCCACGTTCTCGAGCTGCCCGCTCGCGCGCTGGAAGCGCAGGTTGAACTGCTCCTTGCGAAGCGAGGTGAGCTCGTCCTTGAGCTGGTCGGCGGTCTTGCCGCGGATGTCGGCGATCTTCATCGCGCTCACTCCTCGCCCATACGGGTCACGACGCGGGTGCGGATCGAAAGCTTCGCGGCCGCGAGGGTGAAGGCCTCCTGCGCGACCTGCTTCGACACGCCGTCGATCTCGAACAGGATGCGGCCCGGCTTCACGCGGCACACCCAGAGTTCCGGCGTGCCCTTGCCGGAGCCCATGCGCACCTCGGCGGGCTTCTTGGAGACCGGCACGTCCGGGAAGACGCGGATCCAGACGCGGCCGACGCGCTTCAGGTGGCGCGTGATCGTGCGGCGCGCCGCCTCGATCTCGCGCGCGGTGATCCGGTTCGGCTCGAGGGCCTTGAGGCCGAAGGCGCCGAAGTTGAGCTGCGTACCGCCCTTGGCAAGGCCGTGGATGCGGCCCTTGAATGCCTTGCGGTGCTTCGTGCGTGCTGGCTGGAGCATCGTGGTCTATCCCCGGAAACTGTCTTCAGCGCGCCGGCTGCTGTTCCTGCGCGCGCTTGTCCACGGCCATCGGGTCGTGGGCGAGGATCTCGCCCCTGAAGACCCAGACCTTGACGCCGCAGGTGCCGTACGTGGTCTTCGCCGTTGCCGTGCCGAAGTCGATGTCGGCGCGAAGCGTGTGCAGGGGCACGCGCCCCTCGCGATACCACTCCAGGCGGGCGATCTCGGCGCCGCCAAGGCGGCCCGAGCAGTTGATTCGGATGCCAAGCGCGCCGAGGCGCATCGCGGACTGGACCGCGCGCTTCATGGCGCGTCGGAAGGCGACGCGGCGCTCGAGCTGGTCCGCGATGTTCTGCGCGACCAGGCGCGCGTCGATCTCCGGCTTGCGGATCTCGACGATGTTGAGCGCGACGTCCTTGCTGCCGGTCATGCGGGCGAGGTCGGAGCGCAGCTTCTCGATGTCCGCGCCCTTCTTGCCGATGACGACGCCGGGACGAGCCGAATGAAGCGTGATGCGCGCCTTCTTGGCCGGGCGCTCGATCACCACGCGGGCGATGCCGGCCTGGGCGAGGCGCTCGGTCAGGTACTTCTTCAACGCGAGGTCATCGTGGAGGAGCTTCGCGTAGTCCTTGTCGGCGTACCAGCGCGAGTCCCAGGTGCGGTTGATCCCGAGGCGCAGGCCGATCGGGTTGATTTTCTGACCCATCAGCGGGACTCCTTGGCGGGCTCGTCAGCGGTCTCGCGCACGACGACGGTGATGTGGCTGAACGACTTGACGACGGGAGCCGAGCGGCCGCGGCCACGAGGGTGGAAGCGGCGCATCACCATGGACTTGCCGACGTGGGCCTCGGACACGACGAGGCGGTCGACGTCGAGCTGGTGGTTGTTCTCGGCGTTCGCGATCGCAGCCTGCAGGACCTTCTTCACGGTCTGCGCGATGCGGCGCTTCGAGAAGGTCAGCTCGGCCAGCGCGGCCGAGGCCTTCTTGCCGCGGATGAGCCCGGCGACGAGGTTCAGCTTGCGCGGCGAGGTCCGGATGGTCCGGCCGACGGCCTGGACCTCGTTCTCCGGCAGGGCGCGCGGACGCGCTTGCTTGCCCATGGGATCAGCCCTTCCTGGCGGTCTTGTCGCCGCCCACGGCCGTGTGGCCGTGGAAGCTGCGGGTCGGCGCGAACTCGCCGAACTTGTGGCCGACCATGTTCTCGTTCACCAGCACAGGCAGGTGCTTGTGCCCGTTGTAGACGCCGAAGGTCAGGCCGATGAACTGCGGCACGATCGTCGAGCGACGCGACCAGATCTTGATGATCTCGTTGCGGCCGCCGGCGCGGACCTTCTCTGCCTTCTTGAGCAGGTATCCGTCGACGAACGGACCCTTCCATACGGAGCGACCCATGGTGGTCCCCTTACTTCGCGTTGCGGCGGCGAACGATCAGGTGATCGGTCCGCTTGTTCTTGCGCGTCTTGTAGCCCTTGGTCGGCGTGCCCCACGGGCTGACCGGGTGGCGACCGCCCTTGGTGCGGCCTTCGCCGCCACCATGCGGGTGGTCGACCGGATTCATCGCGATGCCGCGCACGGTCGGGCGGATGCCCTTCCAGCGCGTGCGGCCCGCCTTGCCGATGTTCTGGTTGGCGTGGTCCGGGTTGGACACCGCGCCGATCGTCGCCAGGCAGTCGGCCATCACGCGGCGCGTCTCGCCCGAGGACAGGCGCAGCAGCGCGAAGCCCTGGTCCTTGCCCACCAGCTGCACGTAGGTGCCGGCGGAACGGGCGAGCTGGCCGCCCTTGCCGGGCTTGAGCTCGACGTTGTGGATGATCGTGCCGACCGGGATGTTGCGGATCGGCAGGGCGTTGCCCGGCTTGATGTCCGCGCGGTCGCCCGCCACCACCTTGTCGCCGACCGCGAGGCGCTGCGGCGCGAGGATGTAGGCATGCTCGCCGTCGGAGTACTTCACGAGCGCGAGCCACGCGGTGCGGTTCGGGTCGTACTCGAGCCGCTCGACGACGCCCTCGACGTCGAACTTGCGACGCTTGAAGTCGACGATGCGGTAGAGCTTCTTGTGGCCACCGCCCCTGTGCCGCACCGTGATGTGGCCATGCGCGTTGCGACCGCCGCTCGAGGACTTGCCCTCGACCAGAGACTTGACCGGACGCCCCTTCCACAGCTCGGAGCGGTCGACGAGGACCAGCTCGCGGGAGCTCGGCGTGACGGGCTTGAACGTCTTGAGTGCCATTGTTCGCAAGCCTCCGTCAGATGCCGGTGGTCACGTCGATGGAGGAGCCCTCGGCAAGGCTCACGATGGCCTTCTTCCAGTCCGAGCGGCGCCCCGCGATGCCACGGAAACGCTTGGTCTTGCCCTTCACCACCACGGTGTTGACGGCCTTGACCTTGACGTTGAACAACTGCTCGACCGCGGCCTTGATCTCGGGCTTGGTGGCGTCGGGCGCCACGCGGAAGCTCACCTGGTTGTACTGCGAGCCCATCGTCGCCTTCTCGGTGATGTGGGGCGCCAGCAGCACGCCGTAGAGCCTCTCCCGGGGGAGTGCCTTCTTCTTCGCGCTCATTTCAGGCGAGCCTCCAGCTTCTCGACCGCGGCGCGCGTCAGGACGAGCACGTCGCGGCGAAGGATGTCGTAGACGTTGGCGCCCTGCTGGGGGAGGACGTCGATCCCCGGCAGGTTGCGCGCGGCCTTCGCGAAGTTCTCGTCGACCGCCTCGCCATCGATGATCAGCGCGGAACCGAGTCCGAGCGCCTTGAAGCGGACGGCGACGTCCTTCGTCTTCGCGGAGCCCAGGGCGGCCCTGTCCAGCACGACGAGCTTGCCCTCGGCGAGCTTGCTCGACAGCGCGGTCCGGAGCCCGAGGGCGCGGACCTTCTTCGGAAGGTCGAAGGCGTGGCTGCGCGGCGTCGGCCCGAAGATAACGGCGCCCTTGCGCCACTGCGGGCTGCGGGTCGAGCCGTGGCGGGACGTGCCGCCACCCTTCTGCGGGCGCGGCTTGCGGCCGCCGCCGGAGATCTCGCCGATCTCCT
>CANMWW010000032.1 GCA_947500965.1 Alphaproteobacteria bacterium | reverse complement strand
TCGCCGTCATGGCTCAGATCGACGCCGGGGATGTCGTAGGGAATCGCCTCCTGCAGCTCCGCCTCGGCGAGCACCGTCTCGGTCGGCGCGTAGATGAATGTCGGATCGGGATCGATGAACCGCGCGATCAGCCACGGGCAGGCGATGCGGTCGATCTTCGGCCGGGCGCGCGTGATCCACCGGATGCCGCGGACCGGCTTGGCGTCGAGCGGTGCCCCCGCCGCCTCCCAGGCGGCGATGCCGCCCTCGAGATAGCGCGCATCGAGGCCGCGCGCGGCGAGCGAGTCGGCTGCGCTCCGGCCGACATGCAGACCGTGCACGCAGTAGACGACGATCTCGTTCCCGGGCGGCAGCCCGGCGCCCCAGCGCGCGACGTCGGCGGGGTCGTGCCAGCTGGCACCAGCGATCGCGTGCGGCGAGGCGGCATGGAACTGCCGGCGCCGCACATCGACGACGCGTGGCGGCTGGCTGGAGGCGAGACGCCGCTGGAGTTCAGAGACGGTGATCGACGAGGCCATGACGAGCCCTCCCCGGAATGAACCGAGAAGGCAGCGCTTGGACGATCGCTCGTCTTCGAGAATGCGGGGCGACTGCCGGTGGCCCCGCGCAGCGCCGGGTCTAGGCTCGCCCCGTTGCGGAGTCAACCGGCCCGGTCAGCCGAACTTGACCTTCACGACCTCGTAGACCTTGGAGCCCTTCGGCGTGACGACCTCGACGCTGTCGCCCTTCTGCTTGCCGATGAGGGCGCGGGCGAGCGGCGAGGTGATCGCCAGCAGGCCGCGATCGATGTCGGCCTCTTCCTGGCCGACCAGCTGATAGGTGTTTTCCTCGTCGGTGTCCTCGTCGGCGAGGGTCACCTTGGCGCCGAACTTGATCGCGCCGCCGGAGAGCAGCGACACGTCGATCGTGTCGGCGCGGGCGAGCTTGTCCTCGAGGTCGGCGATCTGCCCCTCGATCAGCGACTGGCGCTCGCGCGCGGCGTGGTACTCGGCGTTCTCGGACAGGTCGCCGTGCTCGCGGGCCTCCGCGATGGCGCGGATGATCGCGGGACGCTCGACGCTCTTCAGCGTCTTCAGCTTGGCCTCAAGGCGGGCATAGCCCTCCTTGGTCATGGGGATCTTGTCCATTGGCCAAGCTTGTCGCGCGCATCGGCGCTGCGTCAATAGCCCGGCGGGCGCTGGCCCCCCGGAAAAGCCTCAGAAGCCCGAACGGAAGTAGGATTGCAGCGGGGCGACCTCGAGCGCGCCGTCGCGCAGCGCGGCGATGGCCTCGGCCGCCGCGCGCATGCCCGCGACGGTCGTGTAGTAGGGGATGGATCCCATCAGCGCCGCCTGGCGCAGGCTGAAGCTGTCGGACATCGCCTGCCGGCCCTCGGTCGTGTTGAAGACCAGCTGGACGTCGCCGTTCTTCATCGCGTCGACGATGTGCGGCCGGCCCTCGAGGACCTTGTTCACCTCGTCGACGGCGATGCCGGCCTCGCGCAGGAACGCCGCGGTGCCGCGCGTCGCGAGGATGCGGAAGCCCATGTCCGAGAGGCGCCGCATCGGCGCCACGATGGCCTGCTTGTCGCGCTCCTTGACGCTGACGAAGACGCAGCCGCCGCGCGGCAGGTTGGAGCTGGCGCCGAGCTGCGCCTTGGCGAAGGCATGCCCGAAGTCGCGGTCGAGGCCCATCACCTCGCCGGTCGACTTCATCTCCGGCCCGAGGATGATGTCGGTCCCGGGGAAGCGGGCGAAGGGGAAGACGGCCTCCTTCACGGCGACATGGTCGAGCTTCGCGTGGCGCAGGCCGAAGCTGGAGAGCTTCTCGCCGGCCATGACGCGCGCGGCGATCTTGGCGATCGGCACGCCCGTCGCCTTGGCGACGAAGGGCACGGTGCGCGAGGCGCGCGGGTTGACCTCGAGGATGTAGACCTCGCCGTCCTTGACCGCGAACTGCACGTTCATCAGCCCGACGACGCCCAGCGCGCGCGCGAGCGCGGCGGTCTGGCGCGCGATCTCGTCGCTCGTCGCCTGCGGCAGCGAGTAGGGGGGCAGCGAGCAGGCGCTGTCGCCCGAATGGATCCCCGCCTCCTCGATGTGCTCCATGATGCCGGCGACATGCACGTCGTCCGCGTCGGCGAGGGCGTCGACGTCGACCTCGATCGCGTCCTGCAGGTAGCTGTCGATGAGCACGGGGTTCTTGCCGGAGACGCGCACCGCCTCGGTCATGAAGCCGCGCAGGTCCTCGACGTCGTGGACGATCTTCATCGCCCGGCCGCCGAGCACGTAGGACGGGCGCAGCAGCACCGGGTATCCGATGCGCGACGCCGCGGCCTCGGCCTCGGCGAGGCTGAAGGCGGTGCCGCTGGGCGGCTGCTTGAGCTTCAGGCGCTCGAGCAGGCGCGCGAAGCGCTCGCGGTCCTCGGCGAGGTCGATCGCGTCGTACGAGGTGCCGAGGATCGGGATGTCCGCGACGGTGAGGGCGTGGGCGAGCTTCAGCGGCGTCTGGCCGCCGAACTGCACGATGACGCCGAGCACCTGGCCGCTGGTCTGCTCGCGCCGGATGACCTCGATCACGTCCTCGGGCGTCAGCGGCTCGAAGTAGAGCCGGTCGGCCGTGTCGTAGTCGGTCGACACGGTCTCCGGGTTGCAGTTGATCATGATCGTCTCGTAGCCGGCGTCGCGCAGGGCGTAGACGGCGTGGACGCAGCAATAGTCGAACTCGATGCCCTGGCCGATGCGGTTCGGCCCGCCGCCGAGGATGACGACCTTGCGCCGGTCGGTGGCCCCGTCCTCGCTCTCGGCCGGCGACATGCCGTCGCCCTCGTGCGTCGAGTAGAGGTAGGGCGTGCGCGACGCGAACTCCGCGGCGCAGGTGTCGATGCGCTTGTAGGCGGGGACGATGCCGAGCGCCCGGCGCGCGGCGGCCACCTCGGCCTCGCCGCGGCCCGCGAGCTCGGCGAGCCGCGCGTCGGAGAAGCCCATGCCCTTGATGCGCGCCCAGCCCGGCGCGTCCTGCGGCAGGCCCGCGGCGCGGATCCCGGCCTCGGCGTCCACGATCTCGCGGATGCGCTCCACGAACCACGGATCGACCTTGCAGGCCGCGTGCACCTCGGCCACCGAGAAGCCGTGGCGCAGCGCCTGCGCGATGACCAGCAGGCGGTCGGGCGTCGGCCGCGCGAGCGCGGCGCGGATGGCGTCGCGGTTGGCGCCGCCCTGCGCGCCCTCGATCTCGACCTCGTTGAAGCCGTTGAGGCCGGTCTCGAGCGAGCGCAGCGCCTTCTGGACGGATTCCGCGAAGCTGCGGCCGATCGACATCGCTTCGCCGACCGACTTCATCGACGTCGTGAGCAGCGCCGGCGTGCCGGGGAACTTCTCGAAGGTGAAGCGCGGCATCTTCGTGACGACGTAGTCGATCGTCGGCTCGAAGCTCGCCGGCGTCACGCCGGTGATGTCGTTCTTCAGCTCGTCGAGCGTGTAGCCGACGGCGAGCAGCGCCGCGACCTTGGCGATCGGGAAGCCGGTCGCCTTCGACGCCAGCGCCGAGCTGCGCGACACGCGCGGGTTCATCTCGATGACGATCAGGCGGCCATTGGCCGGGTTGACCGCGAACTGGACGTTGGAGCCGCCGGTGTCGACCCCGATCTCGCGCAGCACCGCGATCGAGGCGTTGCGCATCAGCTGGTATTCCTTGTCGGTCAGCGTCAGCGCGGGCGCCACCGTGATCGAGTCGCCGGTATGGATGCCCATCGGGTCGACGTTCTCGATCGAGCACACGATGATGCAGTTGTCGGCGCGGTCGCGCACGACCTCCATCTCGTATTCCTTCCAGCCGAGCACGCTCTCCTCGACCAGCGTCGAGCCGACCGGCGAGGCGCGCAGCGCGCCCGACACGATCTCCTCGTACTCGTCCCTGTTGTAGGCGATGCCGCCGCCGGTCCCGGCCAGCGTGAAGCTGGGGCGGATGATCGCGGGCAGGCCCACGAGGTCGAGCGCGTCGCGCGCCTCGGCCATCGAGGTCACGAGGCGCGAGCGCGGGCTCTCCAGCCCGATCTTGTCCATCGCGTCGCGGAACTTCAGCCGGTCCTCGGCCTTGTCGATCGCGTCGCGCTTCGCGCCGATCATCTCGACGCCGAACTTCTCGAGCACGCCCATGTCGGCGAGCTTCATCGCGGTGTTGAGCGCGGTCTGCCCGCCCATCGTCGGGAGCAGCGCGTCGGGGCGCTCCTTCTCGATGATCTTGGCGACGATCTCCGGCGTGATCGGCTCGATGTAGGTCGCGTCGGCGAGTCCCGGGTCGGTCATGATCGTCGCCGGGTTCGAGTTGACCAGCACGATCCGGTAGCCCTGCGCGCGCAGCGCCTTGCAGGCCTGCGCGCCCGAATAGTCGAACTCGCAGGCCTGGCCGATGACGATCGGCCCGGCGCCGATGATCAGGATCGACTTGATGTCCGTGCGCTTGGGCATGTCGCTCGCTCAGCCCTTCCTGGCCATGGCCGCCGCGAAGCGGTCGAAGAGGTAGTGGGAATCCTCGGGGCCCGGCGAGGCCTCGGGGTGGTACTGGACGGAGAAGAAGGGCTTGCCCTCGACGGCAAGGCCCTCGTTCGTCCCGTCGAAGAGCGAGACATGGCTGACGCGCACGCCCGCGGGCAGCGAGGCCGGGTCGACGGCGAAGCCATGGTTCTGGCTGGTGATCTCGACCTTGCGGGTCTCGAGGTCCTGCACCGGGTGGTTGGCGCCGCGATGGCCGCGCTCGAGCTTGAAGGTGCGCGCGCCGAGCGCGAGCGCCATCAGCTGGTGGCCGAGGCAGATGCCGAAGATCGGCACGCCCGCGGCCATCAGCTCGCGGATCACCGGCACGGCGTGCCGGCCCGTGGCGGCGGGATCGCCGGGGCCGTTCGACAGGAAGATGCCGTCGGGTCGGTGGCGCAGGATCTCCGCGGCGGTCGCCTGGGCGGGGACCACCGTCACGTCGCAGCCGGCGCTCGCGAGGCAGCGCAGGATGTTGCGCTTGGCGCCGTAGTCGATCGCGACGACGCGATGGATCGGATGCCCGAGCTTCCCGTAGCCCGCGCCCATGCTCCAGCGCGTCTCCGACCAGCGATAGGACTGGCGCGTGCTCACCTCGACCGCGAGGTCCATGCCCTCGAGGCCCGGCCAGGCCCTGGCCTCGTCGAGCGCGCCGCCGATGTCGACGGCGCCATCCGGCGCGTGCACCAGCACGCCGTTCGGCGCGCCGAGGTCGCGGATCCGGCGCGTCAGCGCGCGGGTGTCGATCCCGGCGATGCCCGGCAGGCCATGGCCGCGCAGCCAGGCGTCGAGATGCTGCCGGGCGCGGAAGTTGGACGGGGCCGTGATGTCCGCGCGCAGCACGCAGCCGCGCGCCGCGGGCGCCAGCGTCTCGATGTCCTCGTCGTTCGTGCCGACGTTGCCGACATGCGGGAAGGTGAAGGTGATGATCTGCCCGGCATATGACGGGTCGGTCAGGATCTCCTGGTAGCCCGTCATCGAGGTGTTGAAGCAGACCTCGCCGACCTTGCGGGTCGCGGCGCCGAGGCCGCGGCCCCAGAAGACGCTTCCATCCGCGAGCACGAGCGCGGCATTGGCGCCGGGCGGGCGCAAGGACTCCGCCCGCGCGAGCCAGTCGGCGCGGGAGAGGGCGGCCGCGTTCGTCATCTTTCGATCCTCGGGAGCCAGGGCAGCAGGACGACTCTGGTCGCCCCGCTTCGTTCTGGAGGGCGGGGTGTAGTGGATGACGCGCGGCGCGTCAAGCCGGGCGGAGCGCCGGAAAACCCCAATCTTTCAGCTGCTTGGCGACTGGGCGGCCCGATTGCCACGATTCTTCGGCGAGCGTATGGTCCGCGCTTTCCGCCGGATCGAGCGTCGAGGACGAAGCCATGCTGCGCGCGCGTTTCACCGAAGCCCTCAAGGACTCCATGCGCGCCAAGAACGAGCGCGCCACGGGCACGCTGCGCCTGATCCTCGCTGCGCTGAAGGACCGCGACATCGCCGCGCGCGGCAAGGGCAACCACGAGGGCATCCTCGAGGAGGAGATCGCCCAGATGCTGCAGTCGATGATCAAGACGAGGCGCGAGTCGATCACGCTCTACGAGCAGGGCGGGCGCGTCGAGCTCGCCGACCAGGAGCGCGAGGAGATCGCGATCATCGAGGGCTTCCTGCCGAAGCAGATGTCCGAGGAGGAGGTCGCGGCGGCGATCAAGGCCGCGATCGCCGAGGCCGGCGCGACCAGCATCAAGGACATGGGCAAGGTCATGGCCGCGCTGAAGGCGCGCCACGCGGGCCGCATGGACTTCTCGAAGGCCTCCGGCGCGACCAGGGCCCTGCTCGGCGGCTGAGCCGCCGCCAGGGTCAGGACTGGCCGCGCATCTCCGCGAGGCGCTTCGCCGGGTCGCGGTAGGAGGCGAGCGACTCCTCAAGGAACCTGCGCTCGATGTCGCGCGTGATGAACACGATGCGCGAGCGGCGGTCGGCGCCCGGCCATCCGGGGAGCCGCGCCGGCGGGTGGAACAGGTGCTGGACGCCGTGGATCGCGACCGGCCTGTCCTCGCCCGCGACGTTCAGGATCCCCTTGATCCGCAGCAGGTCCTCGCCGCGGTAGCGCGCGAGCGAGCCCAGCCAGAGGCTGAAGGAATCCCAGTCGATCGGCTCGTCGATCGTCAGGCAGGTCGCGGCGATCCGCTTGTCGTGGCGGTTTACGTCGTGCGGGTCCTGCCCGTCATGGTCATGGTGGTGGTGCCCGTGGTCGTGCCCATGCCCATGCTCGTGGTCGTGTCCGTGGTCATGGCCATGGTGGTGGTGGCCATGCGGCTCGTAGGCCTCGGCCTTGAGCCAGCCCTGGACGTCGGCGGTCTTGGTGGCCGGGTCGTAGAGCCCGGCGTTGAACAGCAGGGCGGGATCGACCTCTCCCTGGACGACGCGCAGGATCGGCGCCGCGGGGTTGAGGCCGCGCAGCCGCGCCTCGAGGCGCTGGGTCTCCTTCGCCTCGGGCAGGTCGGTCTTGGTCAGAACGATGCGGTCGGCGACCGCGGCCTGCTTCACGGACTCGAACTGGGTGTCGAGCTGCGACCAGCCATTGACCGAGTCGACGGTCGAGACCACCGAATCGAGCCGGAAATAGGCCTCGAGGATCGGATCCTCCATCAGCGTGTGGAGGATGGGCGCCGGGTCCGCGAGGCCCGTGGTCTCGATCACGACGCGCTTGAACGGCGGCACCTCGCCGCGCACGCGGCGGAAGTAGAGCGAGCGCAGCGAGTTCACGAGGTCGCCGCGGATCGTGCAGCACAGGCAGCCCGAGCTCATCACCACGGTCTCGCTGTCGATCTTCTCGAGCAGCTCGTGGTCGAGGCCGACCTCGCCGAACTCGTTGATGAGGACGGCGGTCTCCCCCATGCCGGGGTGCCGCAGGAGCTTGCCGAGCAGGGTCGTCTTGCCGCTGCCGAGGAAGCCGGTGAGGACGGAGACGGGGATGGAGATCCAGCCCTCGTCGGAGGATGGCGCATTGCTCATGCGCGCCACCATACCACGCGCCGCCGCGCCGCGAAGCCGCTGGAGGAGCGCGTGGCGGCCCCGTGCCGCGCGGGCTAGTCTGCCACGCAGGCCGGTGCCGCGCCGACGCGCGCGGCGCCCCGGGGGAGGGAGGGTTCCGCCATGGCGGCATCCGTGCTGATCGTCGACGACGAACCCAACATCGTCCTGTCGCTCGAGTTCCTCATGCGCCAGGCCGGCTACGACGTGCGCGTGGCGCGCGACGGCGACGCCGCGCTCGCGGCGGTGGCAGAGCGCGTCCCGGACCTCGTCCTGCTCGACGTGATGATGCCCGGCCGCGACGGCTACGCGGTCTGCCAGGCGATCCGCGCCAACCCGGCCTGCGCGCGCACGCGCATCGTGATGCTGACCGCGCGCTCGCGCGAGGTCGAGCGCGAGAAGGGCATCGCGCTGGGCGCGGACGACTACGTGACCAAGCCCTTCTCGACCCGCGCGCTCGTCGATCGGGTGCGCGACATGCTCGCGCCCGGCCATGGCTGAGCGGGCCGGAGAGGGCGGTGCCTGGTTGCCGGAGCGCCGGCAGGGCTCTCGCCCCCTCTGGATCGCGCTCGGCGCTGCATCCGCCATCGGCGCCGCGGTCGGCGTCCTGCTCGTCGCCGCGGGCGCCGCCACGCCCGCGGAGGCGGGCCGCGGCCTCGAGGCGCTGACGCCGGTCGAGCTCGGCGTGGCGGTCGCGCTCGCGGGGCTGTCCTTCTTCGGCGTCGCTGCGCTCGTGCTGCGCCTGCGCGTCGCGCTGCCGCTGCGCCAGCTGGCGGCCGAGACGCGCTTCGCCGCGGAGGCCGGCGCGGAGCGCGCCGTCGAGCCGGGCCGCCACGCCTGGCTCGCGCCGCTGCCGGACGCGGTCGCCGAGCTCGCCGGGGCGCTGGCCTCCGGCCGCCGCGCGCACGCCGCCGCCATCGAGGCCGCGACGCGCGGCGCGGCGGAGCAGCGCAACCGCCTCGAGACGATCCTGCGCGACCTCGCGGAGGGCGTGCTGGTCTGCACCCTCGACCACCGCGTGCTGCTCTACAACCAGGCGGCGCTCGGCCTGCTGCAATCGGCGGGCGAGGTCGGGCTCGGCCGCTCGATCTTCAACGCGGTCGCGCGCGAGCCCGTGCTCCATGCCCTCGAGCGGATCCTGCATTCGGGCGATCCGCTCGCCGAGGCGGCCGAGGCCTGCGCCGTCGTCTGCGCCACCGCCGACGCCTCGCGCCTGCTGCACGGGCGCATCGCGCTGACGCGCGGCGAGGACGGCGCGGCGACCGGCTACGTCCTGACCCTCGCCGACGCCACGCGCGAGGTCGAGGCGCTCGCCGCGCGCGACCACGCGATGCGCGAGCTCGCCGACGGGATGCGCCGGCCGGTCGCCAACCTCGCCGCCGCCGCCGAGACGCTGGGCGCCTTCCCCGGCATGCCGGCGGAGCAGCGCGGCGCCTTCGACGCGGTGGTGCAGCGCGAGAGCGGCGCGCTGGTCGCCTGCCTCGAGCGCTTCGACCGGTCGGCGCGCGGGTTGCGCGGCGGGCAGTGGCCGCTCGCCGACGTCCTGTCGATCGACGTCTTCCGCCTGCTGGCGCGTCGCGTGTCGGAGGAGGGTGGGCCCGCGATCACGCCGGTCGGGCTGCCGCTGTGGCTGCACGCCGACAGCCAGTCGCTGGTCGTCGCGCTCGCGCGGCTCGCGGCGCGCGTGGCGCAGGCGGCGGGCGTCGATGCCGTCGACGTCGAGGCCTCGGCCGGGGACGCGAACGCCTATGTCGACATCGCCTGGCCCGGCGCGCCGGTCGCCTCGGCGACGCTCGACGCCTGGCTGGCCGAGCCGCTCTCCGGCGCGCTCGGCGCCTCGACGCTCGGCGACGTCCTGCAGCGCCATGGCAGCGCGGCCTGGAGCCAGGCGATCGGCGACGGCCGGTCGCGCCTGCGCGCGCCGCTGGCGAAGGCGGCGGGGCCCGCGCAGCGCGACGCGCGAAAGGCCGCCGCGCTGCCCGCGCGCCCGGAGTTCTACGACTTCGACCTGCCCGCCGCCGCCGCCTCGGGCGGCGACCGGCTGCTCAGGCGCATGGAGTTCGTGGTCTTCGACACGGAGACGACGGGCCTGAAGCCCTCGGCCGGCGACGAGATCGTGTCGATCGGCGCGGTGCGCGTGGTCAATGGCCGGATCCTGACCGGCGAGACGTTCTCGCGCCTCGTCAACCCGGGGCGGCCGATCCCGCCGGGCTCGATCCGCTTCCACGGGATCACCGACGCCATGGTGGCCGACGCGCCGCCTGCCGTGGTCGTGCTGCCGCAGCTGCGCGCCTTCTGCGAGGGCGCCGTGCTCGTCGCGCACAACGCCGCGTTCGACATGACCTTCCTGCGGATGAAGGAGGCGGAGAGCGGCGCCGTCTTCGACATGCCGGTGCTCGACACCCTCCTGGTCTCCGCCTTCCTGCACCCGGACATCGTCGACCACGACCTCGACGCCATCGCCGCGCGCCTCGGCGTGCGGATCGAGGGGCGGCACACCGCGCTCGGGGACGCCATGGCCACCGCCGCGGTCTTCGTCGCGCTCGTCGACCTGCTCGAGCGCCGCGGGACGACGACGCTCGACCAGCTGCTGCGGTCGTCGCGCATGGCGATGGAACTGCGCGCGCGGGCGCGGCAGTTCTGAGGGGGCGGGGATGCGTCGCGGAGAGAGACTGGCCGGCCTCCTCCTCCTCGCGGCGTTCCTGTTCAGCCCCGTCGCGATCGGCTTCTTCCAGAAGCCGGCGCTGGTGCTCGGCGCGCCGGCCCTGCTGCTCTACGTCTTCTGCGCCTGGGGCGTGGTCGTCGCGCTCCTGGCGCTGGCCGCGCGCGGCGGACGCGACGAGGATGGCCCGCCATGAGCCGCTGGGCCATCGCCGCCGTCGCGCTCGGCTACCTCTGCCTGCTCTTCGCCGTCGCGCGCTGGGGCGACCGGCGCGCGGACGCCGGGCGCAGCGTCATCTCCAGCCCCGCGATCTACGCGCTGTCGATGGCGGTCT
>CANMWW010000031.1 GCA_947500965.1 Alphaproteobacteria bacterium | reverse complement strand
GGACACCCAGCGCATCAAGGACACGTACCTCGAGTACGCCGGCACGGAAGTCGAGGGCAAGATCGCGGTGATGGACTCGCTCGGCCTGTACATCAACTTCGTCGCGATCTTCCAGTTCCTCATCTCGCTGACCGGCCAGCGCGACGAGTAGTCGGGTCCGCGCATCGCGCGGTACCGGACCCCGGCGGGGAGACCCGCCGGGGTTTTTCTTTGCCCGGCGCGCGCCCGCGGGTCAGCCCGAGCCGATGCCGAAGCGCCGCCGCAACGCGTCGGACAGGCGCTTTCCGCAGGCGGACACCGCGAAGACGAAGGCGATGTAGATCGCCGCGGTCGCGGTCAGGATCTCGATCGGCTCGTACCAGACGTTCACCAGCTTCTGGGACTGGAACATCAGGTCCTGGACGGTGATCACGGACACCAGCGTCGAGGACTTCACGATCACGGTGAACTGGTTCACGATCGCGGGCGCCGTGGTGAGCGCGACCTGCGGCAGCACGATGCGCGCCATGACCAGCGCCGGGCCCATGCCGACCGCCTCGCCCGCCTCGCGCTGGCCGCGAGGCACCGCCTCGATGCCGGCGCGGAACGTCTCGGCGAGGTAGCCGCTGGACTGCAGCGCCAGCGCCACCCAGCCGGCCGTGAAGAAGGAATTGGGCCAGCCGAAGAGCTCCGGCCAGACGTAGTTGACCCACATCAGCTGGACGAAGATCGGCGTCGCGCGGAAGAACTCGATCAGCAGCGTCGCGAGCGGCCGCAGCGGCCGGACATGCATGCGCAGGAGGCAGAGCGCGAGGCCGCCGAGGATCGCCGCCGCGAAGGCCAGCGCGCAGACATGCAGCGTGACGAGGAACCCCTCGAGCAGGACCTCGCGCTGGTTCCAGACGAGGCGTTCCCAGTTGCCCATGGCTGCCGCCCCGCCTCAGGCCAGGATCCGCCGGCGCCAGCGTTCGCTGGCGAGGCGCACGAGCGAGGCCGCGGCGAACACGACCGCGAAGTAGAGCAGTGCCGCGCCGGTGTAGAGGGGCAGCGGCTTCATCTCCGTAGCCGTGACCATGGACACGCGGTACATCAGGTCCGGAACGGTGATCAGCGAGACGATCGTCGTCGCCTTGAACAGCGACACGAGCTGGTTCAGGCCCTCGGGCAGCATCCTGCGCACCACCTGCGGCATGACGATCCGCCAGAGGATCTGCCGCTCCGACATGCCGCAGGCGCGGCCCGCCTCGAGATGGCCGCGCGGGATCGACTGGATGCCCGCGCGGAACGTCTCCGCGTAGTAGCCGCTGTAGACGAGGCCCAGCGCGATCACCGCCGAGGCGAAGGGGTGGAACTCGATGCGCGTGCCGAGCGCCGCGCCGAGCAGCAGGGGCAGCACGAAATGCACCCAGACCAGCATGATGTAGTCGGGCGCGTTGCGGAACGTCTCGACATGCAGCGTGCCGAGGACGCGGAAGGGCAGGGCCTGCGCGACCCGCAGCAGCGCCGCGCCGAGCCCGAGCGCGATCGCCGCCGTCGCCGAGGCGGCGAAGACGTGGAAGTTGAAGGCGAGGCCGCTGAGCATCACCTCGCGGTAGTCCCAGAACAGGGAGAGGTCGACGCTCTCGCGCAGCGCGTCGGAGAACATCAGCGCGCCTGGCCGATGAACTTCGAGAGGAACTGCCGGCAGCGCTCCGAGCGCGGCGCGCCGAAGACCTGCCCGGGCGGCCCGCTCTCCTCGATCACGCCGTCGTGCAGGAACATCACCTCGTCCGAGACCTCGCGCGCGAAGCGCATCTCGTGGGTGACGACGATCATGGTGGTGCCGCGCTGCGCGAGGTCGCGCATCACCGCCAGCACCTCCTCGGTGAGCTCGGGGTCGAGCGAGGACGTCGCCTCGTCGAAGAGCATCGCCTTCGGCTGCATCGCGAGCGCGCGCGCGATGGCGACGCGCTGCTGCTGGCCGCCGGAGAGATGCGCGGGATAGGCGTCGCGCTTCTCGGCGAGGCGCACCTGCTCGAGCGCCGCCTCGCCGAGCGCGACCGCCTCGGCCCGCGGCAGGCCGCGCACGCGCATCGGCGCCTCGATGACGTTGCCGAGGGCGGTCATGTGCGGCCAGAGGTTGAACTGCTGGAACACCATGCCGAGGTCGCGGCGCAGGCGATTGATCTCCGCGAGCGACCGCGCCCGCCGCCGCCCGCCGCGGTCCTCGACGAAGCCCATCGGCACGCCGTCGATGTAGACCTCGCCCTCCGTCGGCGCCTCGAGGCGGTTGATGCAGCGCAGGAGCGTGCTCTTCCCGGAGCCGCTGGCGCCTATCATGCTCACCACGCTGCCGCGCCGCACGTCGAAGGACACGCCCCTGAGCACCTCGAGTTCGCCGAAGCGCTTGCGTATGCCGCTCGCGCGGATGGCCGGCATGTCGTCCATCGTCGCCCTCCCCGCGCGGCCCCGCCCGGCGCGGGGACCTGCCCCGCGAAATGCCGGATGGACACGCGCGCCCGGCTTCATCATCCTCGCTCGGGACGGTTCCTTGCAACACCAGCGTCCCGCAGGTCGACCATGCAGCTTCCGCCCGCCGACATCGGCATGCCCGTCGACGAGATCGACACCCCGGCCCTGGTGCTCGACCTCGACGCGTTCGAGCGCAACCTCGCCAAGATGGCCCGCCTCGCGCGCGAGGCGGGCGTGCGCCTGCGCCCGCACGCCAAGACGCACAAGTCGACCGCGGTGGCGCTGCGCCAGATCGCCCATGGCGCGATCGGCCAGTGCTGCCAGAAGGTCGGCGAGGCCGAGGTGCTCGTGCATGGTGGCGTGCGCGACGTGCTGGTCAGCAACGAGGTCTTCGGCGAGCAGAAGATGCGCCGCCTCGCCGCGCTCGCGCGCGTGGCGACGGTCGGCGTGTGCTTCGACGACGTCGAGCAGGTGGAGCAGGCCTCGCGCGCCGCGCGCGACTACGGCGTCGAGATCGGCGGCCTCGTCGAGATCGAGCTCGGCATGGCCCGCTGCGGCGTCATGCCCGGCGCCGCGGCGGTCGAGCTCGGCAAGCGCATCGCCGCCGCGCCCGGCCTCGTCTTCAAGGGCATCCAGGCCTATCACGGCACGGCGCAGCACATGCCCACGCATCGCGAGCGCGTCGAGGCGATCGCGAAGGCCTCCGAGGCGGTCCGCGTCACGCGCGACGGCCTCGCCGCGGCAGGCCTGTCCTGCGAGATCATAGGCGGCGCGGGCACCGGGACGTTCCGCCAGGAATCGGCGAGCGGGCTGTGGAACGAGCTGCAGGTCGGTTCCTACGCGTTCATGGACACCGACTACGCGTCCATCGGCGACGAGCACGGCGCCAACCGCTACACCGAGTTCGAGCACAGCCTCTTCGTGCTCGCGACGATCATGAGCGCGCCGGCCGCCGACCGCGTCGTTGTCGATGCGGGCCTCAAGAGCTACTCGATGGAGAAGGGCCCGCCCTGGGTCCATGGCCGCGCGGGCCTCGAGCCCTACGGCGTCTCCGACGAGCATGCACGCGTGCGCGTGACGTCGGGGCCGAAGCCCCGGCTGGGCGAGAAGCTGATGCTGATCCCGGGGCACTGCGACCCGACGATCAACCTGCACGACTGGTATGTCGGGATCCGCAACGGGCGCGTCGAGGCGCTCTGGCCGGTCTCGGCGCGCGGCGCCAGCCGCTAGCGCGGCGCCGCCGCGGATCCGCGCCCGCGGGGGGCGCGGGCTTTCAACGGAGGGGGGAACGACATGAACAGGTTCATCGACGCCGGGAAGCGCGACTTCCTGAAGGGGGCGGCCATGCTCGGCGCGGCCTCGGGCCTCGTCGCCGCCGGCGCGCCGCCGCGCGAGGCGCTCGCGCAGGTGCTGGAGACGGGCATCCGCCCGGATTCCGTGCTGGCGAAGATCCGCAAGGACGGCGTCCTGCGGGTCGGCTACTCGCAGACGGGCCCGTGGTTCTACAAGGACGCGCGCACCGGCGACCTCGGCGGCATCTACAAGGACGTCTGCGACCGCCTCGCCAAGGAGATCGAGATCAAGCTCGAGTACAAGGAGGTCACCTTCGCCAACGCCACGGTCGGGCTGAGGCGCGGCGACTACGACCTCTACGGCTCGTCGCTCACCTACACGATGGCGCGCGCTCTGACAGTCGACTACATCGGCCCGCTCTACTCCAAGGGAAGCCTGCTGCTGATCCACAAGGACAACGCGGGGCGCCTGAAGACCGCCGCCGACCTCAACGACCCGGGCGTCACCATCTCGGTGACGGCGGGCGCGAGCGAGGAGGCGCGCATCCCCGTGCTGTGGCCCAAGGCCAAGGTCATCACCACCACGGGCCAGGTGGCGCTCGGTGCCGAGCCGGTGCGCGCGAAGCGCGCCGACGCGTGGATGAGCGGCGACAGCGACGTGCTGCTCTTCGCCAGGCGCAACGCGAGCTGGGCGACGGTGATCGAGCCCGACAAGCCGATCGACAAGCGCCCGAACACCTGGGCCGTGCGCTATGGCGACCCGGAGTGGAAGAACTTCCTCGACTTCTGGGGCGCCTTCGTCGTCGTCAACGGCGAGATGGACAGGCTCTTCGCCCACCACATGGAGAAGCTCGGCGCGATGTGAGCGCCGCGAGGCGGGCGCCCCCGGGCGCCCGCCATCCGCCTTCCCCCTCCGCCGCCGACGCGAGCAAGCGATGATCATCGACAGCCACGCCCACGTGTTCCAGCACTGGCAGGGCGCCTGCGGCCACGACTCCGCCGCGACGCACCTCAAGTACCTCCAGAAGGTCGTGACGCGGCCCGCCGCGCGGACCTTCCGCGCGCGCGACGGCAGGGAGGTGAAGCCGACGATGCTCTTCCGGCCCGGGGACAACACCTGGGCGGGGCTGACCGACGTCGGCTTCCGCGTCGGCCGGTTCGGCCAGCTCGCCTTCACCTGGGAGGGCGAGGACTACTACGTGCAGTACCAGCCCGTCGGCATGCAGGAGATGACCTGCCCGCCCGAGTTCATGGTCGCGCAGATGGCCTATGCGGGCGTCGACCATTGCGTGCTGCAGGCCGGCGGCGGCTACGGCGCGATGAACGACTACAACGCCTTCGCGCAGAACCAGTTCCCTGGAAAGTTCACCGGGCTGCTCAACATCGACGAGGCGACCGCCGACCGGCCGGAGACGCTGGCCGAAGTGGATCGCGCGGTGACGCGCCTGGGCCTGCGCGGCCTCTACTACGCGCAGGAGATGTCGCGCCACGGCTATGCGCGTAACGTCGACCACGACGACTTCCGCCCGTTCTGGGAGAAGGTCGTCGGGTACCGGCTGCCGGTGCTGATCGAGCTGTCCTCGACGCCCGGCTACGATCGCGCCGGCTATGTCGGCAACCTGCTCGCGCTCGACGCGCTGCTGCGCCGCCATCCCTCGCATCCTTTCCTCCTCGTGATGGGGCCGCCGGTCGGGCACTTCATGCGCGACGGCAGGTGGGACTTCCCGCCGGAGGTCGAGGCCGTCTACCGGCGCGACAACCTCCTCGTCGAGGTCATGTTCCCGATCACCTGGGGCGGCACCTGGGACTATCCCTATCCCGAGGCGCAGGGGCTGATCCGCGACATGCGCGACCGCTGGGGCGCGGCAAAGCTGGTCTGGGGCTCCGACATGCCCAATGTCGAGCGCTTCTGCACCTATCGCCAGTGCGTCGACTACGTGCGTCGCCACTGCGGCTTCCTCTCCGCGGCGGAGAAGGACCTCGTGCTCGGCGACAACATCGCGCGGATGCTCGGCATCGAGGGCTGAGCGCGTCGGCATGGACACGCGCATCGGCATCGACATCGGCGGGACCTTCACCGACCTCGTCTACCTCGCGCCGGATGGCGCGCTGCGGCGGGAGAAGGTGCTGTCGACGCCCGACGACTACGCGCGCGGCATCGCGGGCGCGCTGGGCGCGGCGATCGCGCGCGGCGACCTCGAGGTCGGCGCGATCTCGCAGCTGATGCACGGCACGACGGTCGCCACCAACGCGATCCTCGAGGGCAAGGGCGCCAGGGTCGCGCTGGTCACGACCGAGGGCTTCCGCGACGTGCTCGAGATCCGCCGGCTGCGCATGCCGGTGCTGTACGACATACGCTGGCGCCGGCCGCCGCCGCTCGTGCCCCGCCGGCTGCGCTTCGAGGTCGCGGGCCGCATCGACCACATGGGCGCCGAGGAGCGCCCGCTCGACGAGGAGGGCGCGCGCGCCGTGCTCGCGCAGGCGCTCGGGACCGGCGTCGAGGCGATCGCGATCTGCCTCATCAACGCCTATGCCAACGGCGCGCACGAGCGTCGCCTGCGCGAGATCCTGCGCGGCCTCGACCCGGCGATCCCCGTGACGCTCTCGAGCGAGCTGCTGCCGGAGATCAAGGAATACGAGCGCACCAGCACCACGGTCGTGAACGCCTACGTGCTCCCGGTGGTGCGCACCTATCTCGGCAGGCTCGAGGGCGAGCTGCGCGCGCGGCGCATCGCGCGGCCGCTCGCGATCATGCAGTCGAGCGGCGGCGCCATGAGCGCCGCGGCCGCGGCCGAGAAGCCGATCCACATCATCGAGTCCGGTCCCGCCGCGGGCGTGGTCGGCGCGGCCGAGGTGGCGCGGCGGCTGGGCGACCTCTCGGTGCTCGGCTTCGACATGGGCGGCACGACGGCGAAGGCGGCGCTGGTCGAGGGCGGACGCTTCCACCGCGTCGGCTCGCTCGAGGTCGGCGGCGGCATCAACGTCTCCGGCCGCCTGCTCAGCGGCGGCGGCTACCACGTGCGCGCGCCGGCGATCGACATCGCCGAGGTGGGCGCGGGCGGCGGCAGCCTCGTGCGCATCGACGCGGGTGGCGGCCTGCGCGTGGGCCCGGAGAGCGCCGGCGCGGCGCCCGGCCCCGCCTGCTACGCGCGCGGCGGCACCGTGCCGACGGTGACCGACGCCAATGTCGTGCTCGGCTTCGTGAATCCGGAGGCGCTGGCAGGCGGCAGCTTCCCCATCCGCCGCGACCTCGCCGCCGCCGCGATCGAGGCGCATGTCGCGCGGCCGCTCGGCCTGACGCTCGAGGAGGCGGCCTGGGGCATCCATCGCGTCGCCGACGCGGCGATGGCCCGCGCGGTGCGCGCGGTCTCCACCGAGCGCGGCCGCGACCCGCGCGACTTCGCGCTGATGGCCTTCGGCGGCAACGGCCCGGTGCACGCGGCGACGATCGCGCGGCTGCTGGAGATCCGCCGCATCCTCGTGCCGCCCGTGCCGGGCGTGTTCTCGGCGCTGGGCATGCTCTTCCCCGACGTCGAGCACCACTACGTGCGGACCTTCAAGCGCCCGCTCGCCGGGCTCGACGCCGCCGCGCTGGAGGAGGCCTTCGCCGCGCTCGAGCGCGAGGGCGCGCAGGCGCTGGCGGCGGACGGCTTCGTCCCGGCGGCGCGGCGCCTCGAGCGCGCGATCGACCTGCGCTACGCGGGCGCGAACTCCGAGCTCACCGTGGCATGGCCCGGCGCGACCGGGGACCTCGCCGGCGCGCTGCGCGCCGCCTTCGCGGCGCTGCACGAGGGCCAGTACGGCTATGCCTCGGCGGAGGAGGGCGTGGAGACGATGAACCTGCGCGTGGTCGCGCGCGGCATCCCCGATCGCCCGCGCGTGCCCGCGCGCATCGCCCTGCCTGGCGAGGCGGGGCCCGCGCGCCGCGCGCGCCGCGTGCATTTCGGGCCCGGGCACGGGACGATGGAGGTGCCGGTCTGCACGCGCATGGAGCTCGGGGCGGAATGGCGCGCCGGGCCGCTGCTCGTCGAGGAGTTCGACAGCACCACGGTGGTGCCGCCCGGCGGCCGCGCGCGGCGCATCGCCTGGGACACGATCGACGTGGAGGTCGCATGACCGGCGAGGCGACGAACCCGGCACCGGGCGTCGAGGCGACGCGGCGCGCGGCGCTGGCGGGCGCGCGCGATCCCTTCGCGCTGGAGCTCGTGAAGAACGCCCTCGCCACGCTGGCGGACGAGATGGCGCTCACCGTCTCGCGCACCGCGCGCTCCTTCGTCGTCAAGGAGGCGCTCGACTTCTCGACCGCGCTCTTCCTCGCCGACGGAGAGATGATCGCGCAGGGCACCTGCCTGCCCTTCCATCTCGGCGCCATGCCCTTCGCGGTGCGCTCGGTGCTGCGGCAGTTCGGCGGCACGATCGCGCCGGGCGACCTGTTCATCACCAACGACCCGTGGGACGGCAGCACGCACCTGCCCGACATCGTGCTGGTGAAGCCGGTCTTCGCCGGCGAGCGCCTCGTCGCCTTCACCGCCGCGCTCGCGCACATGACCGACATCGGCGGGCGCATCCCCGGCGGCAACGCGAGCGATTCGACCGAGATCTACCAGGAGGGGCTGCGCATCCCGCCCTCGCGCATCTGGCGCCGCGGCGAGCCCGACGAGAACCTCTTCCGCCTGATCGAGCGCAACGTGCGCGTCCCCGACAAGGTGCTCGGCGACATACGCTCGCTCGTCGCGGCCTGCGTCGTCGGCGAGCGCGAGCTCGAGCGGCTGGTGGCGCGCCACGGCGTCGAGGGCTTCGAGGCGCAGTGCCGCGACCTGCTCGACTACACCGAGCGCTTCACGCGCGCGGAACTCGCGAAGCTGCCGCGCGGCAGCTGGAGCTTCGTCGACCATCTCGACGGCGACGGCATCGATCCTGCGCCGATCCGCTTCGAGGCCAGGGTGACGATCGGCGACGGAGAGCTCGAGATCGACTTCACCGGCTCGGCGCCGCAGGTGCGCGGCGCGATCCACTGCGTCTATCCCTTCACGTTGTCGACCGCGCTCGCCTGCGTGCGCTCGATGGTCGACCTGTCGATCCCGAACAACGCCGGCTACTTCCGGCCGATCCGCGTCATCGCGCCGGAGGGCAGCGTGGTGAACCCGCGCCCGCCCGCAGCGGTGGCCGCGCGCGGCATCACCGGCATCCGCATCGCCGACACCGTCTTCGGCGCGCTGGCGCAGGCCGTGCCCGGCCTCATCCCGGCCTGCGGCTCGAACCTGCCCGATGTCGGCGTCTCCTTCGGCGTGACCGACCGCGAGACCGGGCGCTCGCATGTCTACCTGGAGTTCCTGCTTGCCTCCTGGGGTGGCGGGCCTGACCGCGACGGCATGGATGCCTGCACCGGCACGCTGGTGAACTATTCCAACACGCCGGCCGAGATGGTCGAGGCCGACGTGCAGATCGCGGTGGAGCGCTACGCGCTGGTGCCGGATTCCGGCGGGCCGGGGCGCTTCCGCGGTGGCCTCGCCATCGAGCGCCACCTGCGCTTCCGCGTCGACGGCGCGACGCTGCAGATCCGCTCCGACCGTCGCGACCACCCGCCCTGGGGCCTCGATGGCGGCGGGCCGGGCATGGGTTCCGACGTCGTCATCCGCCGTGCCGATGGAAGGATCGAGCGCAAGGTCGCCAAGTTCCTGACCACGGTCGACCGCGGCGACGTCTTCCAGGTGCGGCTCGCGGGCGGCGGTGGCCATGGCGACCCGATGCGTCGCGATCCCGTCGCCGTGCGCGAGGACGTGCTCGACGGCAAGATGACGACCGGGCATGCGCGCGCGGCCTATGGTGTCGTGCTCGTCGGACCCGGCCTCGACATCGACGAGGCGGCCACGCGTCTGGCGCGGGAAAGCGCCGCGGCGTCGCGGATATCCGCCTGAAGGGTCCGCGTTGGCGCTTGGTTCTGGCGGACACGTCCAAAATGGACTAGAAAATGGCCATGTGCGGCACGGCCATGCCCTGGAACCTGCTTCCCCCGCCGGAACGCCCCGGGACATTCGCCTGCCTGATGGAGCCGGGTTCCCTCACGGACCGCCTGATCTCCACCGGACGCGCCTTCGGCGTCGCGCCGCTGCGCCTTGGCGAGGACGCCGCCGCGCCCGACGAGGCCGAGCTGCTCGGGATCGCCGCGGGCGAGGCGATGACCGTGCGCCATGTCGCGCTGACGCTCGATGGCGAGCGCGTCGTCATGGCGCGCAGCTTCTGCCGGCGCGCCTGCCCGGCCTGGTTCCCGATCCTCGATCGCGGGGGCCGCTCGCTCGGCTTCACCCTGTTCTCCGGCGAGGTCGCGCTGACGCGCCGCGCGCTGGAATTCGCGACGGTCGGCCCTGGCCATCCGCTCTTCGCGCTGGGCCAGGAAGGCGAGGCCGCGCCGACCTATCCCACGCGGCGCTGCCGCTTCGAGATGCAGGGCGCGCCGATGGTCGTGTGCGAGGTCTTCCTGCCGCGACTCGAGCAGAGCCTCGCCACGGCGCCTGGCCGCGGCATCCCCTGAGCGGCCGCGCCGCTCAGAACAGCACGACCTGCCGGATGCTCCGCCCCTCGGCCAGGCGGTCGAAGGCCTCGTTGATGTCGTCGAGCGCGATCGTCTCGCTCAGCAGCCTCTCGACCGGCAGGCGGCCCTGCCGGTGCAGCTCGACATAGCGCGGTATGTCGCGCGACGGCACGCAGGAGCCGACATAGCTGCCCTTGAGCGTGCGCTCTTCGGCGACAAGCGCCACGGGCGGCAGCTGAAGGCGCTGCGCGGGATTGGGCAGGCCCGCGGTCACCGTCGTGCCGCCGCGGCGCGTCGCCTCCCACGCGAGCTCGAGCGCCTTCGCCGATCCTGCCATCTC
>CANMWW010000030.1 GCA_947500965.1 Alphaproteobacteria bacterium | reverse complement strand
CGCGTAGTCGGTCATCGACTCGATCTCGAGGATCTGCCGCGCGGCCTCGCGGATGGCGCTGCGCCCGTCCTCGTGCCGCGCGCCGGAATGCGCGGCCTTGCCGGTGACGCGCATCACGAAGCGCCCGACGCCCTTGCGCGCGGTCACGCACTTGTTGCCGTCGCGCGCGGGCTCGAGCACCAGCACGTACTTGGCGTTGCGCGCGGCGGCCTCGATGCGCGCGCGGCTGGTCGGGCTGCCGACCTCCTCCTCGGGGATGTACATGATGCGCACCGGCAGCGGCGTCGTGCGGCCCGTGCGCACGAAGTGCTGCATCGCGTAGAAGCCCATGAAGCTGCCGGCCTTCATGTCGTAGATGCCCGGGCCGAAGACCTTGTCGCCCTCGCGGCGGAACCTGTGCGTCGTCTCCAGCGCGCCGATCGGGTGGACCGTGTCGAGATGGCCGAGGACCAGGATCCCCTTCTCGGCCTCGTCGCCCCACGGCGAATGCGCCTCGAGCACGTCGCCGAAGCCGTCGCGCCAGGGCGTGCGCATCACCTTCGCGCCGATGCGGCGCAGGTCGCCCTCGACCGTGTCGACGAGGCGGTTCACCGCCGCGGCGTCGTGGCTGGGGGACTCGATCTCCACCCAGCGGCGGATGCCGGCGAGGATCTCCTCGGCGTCGAGGACGGGGATGTTGGAACCGCTGGCGTCGTTCATGGCTTCTCCCGCGCGCTTGCCTGCGCTCGCCCGCGACAATGGACCCGCGCGCGGCGGGGCGGCAAGCGCGCCGCGGCTCAGGTCACCGCTGCGCGGCGGCGGAAGCGCGGGTCGTCGTGCGCGCGCGTGGACAGGACGCGCGCCAGCTCGTCCACGGCGCGCCAGATGTCGGCGTATCGCAGGTAGAGCGGCGCGAGGCCGAAGCGCATGACGTCGGGCGCGCGGAAGTCGCCGACGACGCCGCGCGCGACCAGCGCCTGCACGATCGCGTAGCCGTCGGGATGCGAGAAGCTGACCTGGCTGCCGCGCTCCGCGGCGTCGCGCGGGCAGGCCAGCGCGACGCCATGGCCGGCGCAGCGCGCCTCGACCAGCTCGACGAAGAGGTCGCCCAGCCGCATCGACTTCGCGCGCAGCGCCGCCATGTCGGCGGCGAGCACCGTGTCGACGCCGCATTCCAGCGCGACCATCGACAGCACCGGTGGCGTGCCGCAGGCATAGCGCCCGATGCCGGCGGCGGGGCGGTAGCCGGCCTCGAAGGCGAAGGGCGCGTCGTGGCCGAGCCACCCCGAGAGCGGCTGCGCGAAGCCTTCCTGGTGGCGCCGCGCGACATGGAGGAAGGCCGGCGCGCCCGGCCCGCCATTGAGGAACTTGTAGCCGCAGCCCACCGCGAAATCGGCCTCGCAGCCCGCGAGGTCGACCGGCATCGCGCCCGCGGAATGCGCGAGGTCCCAGATCGCCAGCGCGCCCGCGCGATGCGCCGCGGCGGTCAGCGCGCGCATGTCGTGGCGGCGGCCCGTGCGGTAGTCGACCTCGGTCAGCATCACGACCGCGGTGTCCGCGTCGATCGCCCCGGCGACCTCCTCCGGCGCGACGAGGCGCAGGCGGTGCCCGGCGTCGAGCAGGCGCGCGAGGCCCTGGGCCATGTAGAGGTCGGTCGGGAAGTTGCCGGTGTCGGAGAGGATCGTCCTGCGGCCCGGGCGCAGGGCGAGCGCCGCGGACAGGACCTTGAAGACGTTGATCGAGGTCGAGTCCGCGACCACGACCTCGCCGGGCCCGGCGCCGACGAGGCGCGCGATCTTGTCGCCCACGCGCCGCGGCAGGCCGATCCAGTCCGCGCGGTTCCAGCTGGTGATCAGGTCCTCGCCCCATTCGCGCCGCACGCAGTCGGCGACGCGCGCGGCGGTGGCGCGGGGCAGGGCGCCCAGCGAGTTGCCGTCGAGGTAGACCATGCCCGCGGGCAGCGCGAAGGCCTCGCGATGGAAGGCGAGCGGGTCCGCGCGGTCGAGCCCCTCGCAGGCGGCAAGGTCGGGTGCCATGTCTTCCTCCTTCGTCGCGGCGCGCGCCGGACCACCGCCCACGTTGGGGCGCGGGCGCGGCGGCGCGCAAGCCTCCTCGCTTGTTCCAGTGGCCACGGCTTCTGTCCTAGTGTCGGCGCGGGGAGAACGACGCCATGGACCTGAACGACTTCGCTCCGCTCGCCAATGCCGCGGAGCTCGACGCCACGCCGCTCGGCCCGCTGGTCAAGGGCATCCCGCCCGCCGCCGGCGCGCTGCGCCTCGGCGATGTCGGCCGGCAGGGATGGAACCTGCTGCGCGGCGACCTGCCGCTGCCGGCGGCGGTGATGCATGTCGACCGCCTGCGCGCGAACAGCCGCTGGATGAAGGAGTTCCTGTCGCTCAACGGGCTCGTGATCGCGCCGCACGGCAAGACGACGATGGCGCCGCAGCTCTTCGCGCTGCAGCTGCGCGACGGCGCCTGGGCGATCACCGTCGGCACGATCCACCAGATGGCGGTGGCGCGGCATTTCGGCGCCAGGCGCGTGCTGATGGCCAACCAGCCCATGGGCCGCGTCGCGATCGACGCCTGCTACGCGGCGCTGAAGGCCGATCCCGGCTTCGAGCTCTACCTGCTCGCGGACTCGCCGGAGGGCGTCGAGATGCTCGCCGCCGGCGCGCGCCGCGCGGGCACGGACCGCGCGATCGACGTGCTGCTCGAGGTGGGATACCCGGGCGGCCGCACGGGCTGCCGCGACGTGGAGAAGGCGATCGCGGTCGCCGAGGCGGTGGCGCGCACGCCGGGGCTGCGGCTGGCCGGCATCGAGGCCTTCGAGGGCCTGCTCGCGACGACCGAGGCCGTCGACTCGTTCCTCGAGACCTATGCCGCGGTGGCGACCGCCGTGGCTGCCCGCGGGCTGTTCCGCCGCGGCGCGCCGGTCGTGCTGACCGCGGGCGGCAGCGCCTTCTTCGACCGCGTGGCGCGGCGCCTCGCGGGCATCGACCTCGGCGGGCCGGTCCTGCGCGTGATCCGCAGCGGCTGCTACATCGCGCACGACTCGATGGGCTACGAGAAGCAGTTCCGCCGCATGAAGGCGGCGGGCGAGGTCGGGCTGCCGCGCCACGACCTCGAGCCCGCGCTCGAGGTCTGGGCCTGGGTGCAGTCGCGCCCCGACCCGACGAAGGCCATCGTCTCGATGGGCCGTCGTGACATCGGCACCGACGCGGGCTGGCCCGTGCCGACGCTGTGGTTCCGCCCCGGCGCGATGCAGCGTCCCGAGCCCGTCGGCGCGGGCCATGCGATCGAGGGGCTCAACGACCAGCATGGCCACCTCGTGCTGCCGGCGTCGAGCCCTCTCGCGGTCGGCGACATGGTCGCCTTCGGCATGGGCCATCCCTGCACCACCTTCGACAAGTGGCAGGCGATGATGCTCGTCGATTCCGGCTACGACGTCGTCGGCGCGGTGCGGACCTTCTTCTGAAGGCCGGGCCTGCGGAGGGCGGGCCGCCGATGGCAGCCCGCCGCCGCGGTCAGCGCAGCGCGGCGCAGGCGCGCTGGATGCGCAGGCAGGCCTCGCGCAGCTGCTCGTCCGAGGTCGCGTAGGAGATGCGGAAATAGGGGGCGAGGCCGAAGGCCGTGCCCTGCACCACCGCGACGCCCTCGGCCTCGAGCAGGTACTCGACGAAGTCCGTGTCGGTCTCGATCATCTTGCCCTGCGGGGTCTTCCTGCCGATCGTCCCGGCGCAGGACGGGTAGACGTAGAACGCGCCCTCGGGCGTCGGGCAGTGGATGCCCTGCGCCTGGTTGAGCATCGACACGACGAGGTCGCGGCGGCGCTTGAAGGCCTCGTTGTTGCGCGGGATGAAGTCCTGAGGGCCGTTCAGCGCCTCGACCGCGGCGGCCTGGCTGATCGAGGACGGGTTCGAGGTCGACTGCGACTGGATCGTCGACATCGCCTTGATGAGCTCCGCCGGGCCGCCGGCATAGCCGATGCGCCAGCCGGTCATGCAATAGGCCTTCGACACGCCGTTGGTCGTCAGCGTGCGGTCGTAGAGCCTCGGCTCGACCTGCGCGGGCGTGCAGAACTTGAAGTCGTCGTAGACGAGGTGCTCGTACATGTCGTCGGTCAGCACCCAGACATGCGGGTGGCGCAGCAGCACGTCGGTCAGCGCCTTCATCTCCGCCCAGGTGTAGCCGGCGCCGGTAGGGTTCGAGGGCGAGTTGAGGATCACCCACTTGGTGCGCGGCGTGATCGCGGCCTCGAGGTCCTCGGGGCGCAGCTTGAAGCCGTTGTTCTGCGGGCAGGCGACGGACACCGGCGTGCCGTCCGCCAGCGCCACCATGTCCGGGTAGCTCACCCAGTAGGGCGCGGGGATGATGACCTCGTCGCCCTTGTCGAGCGTCGCGACCAGCGCGTTGTAGAGCACCTGCTTGCCGCCCGTGCCGACGATGATCTGGTTCGGCGCGTAGGTCAGCCCGTTCTCGCGCTTGAACTTCGCGATGATCGCCTGCTTCAGCGCCGGGGTGCCGTCGACGGCCGTGTACTTCGTGTCGTCGTTCTGGATCGCGCGGATGCCCGCCTGCTTGACGTTCTCCGGCGTGGGGAAGTCCGGCTCGCCCGCGCCGAGCCCGATCACGTCGCGCCCGGCGGCCTTGAGCTCGCGCGCCTTGTTGGTGACGGCGATGGTCGGGGACGGCTTGATGGCCTTGAGGCGCTCGGCGAGGATTCCCATGGGACGCGGTCCTGGAATTGGAGTGGGGCGGCGCGACCCCCGCCGGGGGCCGCGGGCGCGCACCTTATGCCCCGGAGCCGGGACCGGCAATCACGGCGAGAGCGGCTTCTGCCAGAACCGCGCGTCGCCCAGCGCCGGGTCGAGCGCGTAGGCGCCGAAGCCGAGCCGGGCGTAGAGGCGCTTCGCGCCCTCGTTGCCGGACAGCACCTCGAGCGTGAGCTTGCACGCCCCGCGCTCGCGCGCGATGCGCTCGACCAGGCCGAGCATGGCCTCCGCGATGCCGCGGCCGCGGCGCGAGGCGACGACGAAGACGTCGTGGACGTTGACCAGCGGCCGGCCCGCGAAGGTGGAGAAGCCCTCGAAGCAGATCGCGAGGCCGACCGGCTCGTCGCCGTCGAAGGCGAGCACGGCGAAGGCATGGGGCCGCGCGGCGAGGCCCGGCACGAGGCTGGCGCGCGCATGCGCGCCGAGCGGCGCGCCGCCGCCGGCGGGGTCGAGCGCATAGGCCTCGAGCAGCGCCACCAGCGCGCGCCCATGCGCCGCGTCGGCGAAGTCGGCGCGCAGGATGCGCGTCGCGGCACGCGGGGCGCTCACGACGCCTCCACGAGGCGCAGCAGCGCCTCGACCGGGCGGATGTCGGCGAAGACCTGCGCGACGGCGAGCAGCCCCGCGCCATGCGCCTCGGCGCTGCCCGCGGTCACGGCGTCATGGGGCATGAAGACGCGGAAGTCGCGCATCATCGCGTCGCGCGCGGTCGACTCGCAGCAGATGTTGGTGGCGACGCCCGTGACCACGACCGTGTCGATGCCGCGCGCGCGCAGCAGCGCCTCCGGGTCCTCCGGGTTGCGGGTGAAGGCGCTGAACCTGTACTTGCGCAGCCGCAGGTCGCCCTCGCGCACGTCCAGCGCGGGGTCGAGGGCGTGGAGCGGCGCGCCCGGCGCCAGCGTGCGCAGCGAGGCCGCGCGCCGCTCCGGCCGGACGAAGTTCGCGTAGAAGGTCTCCCAGTGCAGCGGCGAGCCCGGTGGCGCGTTGGAGTGCTGGATCCAGGCGACGAGGCCGCCCCGCGCGCGCAGCGACGCGGCCAGGGCGTTGATGCCCGGCACGATCGCCGCCGCGTCGGGGACGTGCATCGGCCCCTCCGTGCTGGTCCAGGCGAGCTGCATGTCGACGACCAGCAGGGCGCAGCGCGCAGGGTCGATCGCGTCGAAGACCTCGAGCCGCCCGCGGCGCGCGCGGGCGTTCTCGAGGACGATGTCGGGCAGGGGCCATGGCATGGGGCGAGCATAGCCGAGCGGCATGCGCGCGCGACTCGCCTCCGCGCGGCGGAGATGCATATTTGTGGCATGCCGTCCCGACAGTCCCACCCCGTGCCCGAGGCGATGCTCAACCCGGCCGCGCCGCCGCCGCTGGCGCTGGAGCGCGACGGCCCCTCGGCGCCGCTTCGCATCGCCTCGAGCTACGTGCCGGCGGGCGACCAGCCGCAGGCGATCGCCGAGCTCACGGCCGGGCTCGCCGCGGGCGAGCGCGACCAGGTGCTGCTGGGCGTCACCGGCTCGGGCAAGACATTCACGATGGCGCACGTGATCCAGAACCTGCAGCGCCCGGCGCTCATCCTCGCGCCGAACAAGACGCTGGCGGCGCAGCTCTACGGCGAGATGAAGTCCTTCTTCCCGGACAACGCGGTCGAGTACTTCGTCAGCTACTACGACTACTACCAGCCCGAGGCCTACGTGCCGCGGACGGACACGTACATCGAGAAGGAATCCTCGATCAACGAGCAGATCGACCGCATGCGCCACTCCGCGACGCGCGCGCTGCTCGAGCGGCGCGACGTGGTGATCGTGGCCTCGGTCTCCTGCATCTACGGCATCGGCTCGGTCGAGGCCTACTCGGCGATGGTGATCGACCTCGAGGCCGGGCAGTCGATCGAGCGCAACGAGCTGCTGCGCCAGCTCGTGCGCCTGCAGTACCGGCGCAACGACGCGAACTTCGCGCGCGGCGCCTTCCGCGTGCGCGGCGATTCGATCGAGGTCTTCCCCGCGCATTGCGAGGACCGCGCCTGGCGCCTGTCGCTGTTCGGCGACGAGATCGAGTCGATCCACGAGTTCGACCCGCTGACCGGCGAGAAGCACGCCGCGCTGCCGCGCGCGCGGCTCTACGCCAACTCGCACTACGTCCTGCCGCAGCCGACGCTCGACCAGGCGATGGAGCAGATCAAGCGCGACCTCAAGGCGCGGCTGGTGGAGCTGCGCGACGCCGGCAAGCTGCTGGAGGCGCAGCGGCTGGAGCAGCGCACGCAGTTCGACCTCGAGATGATGGCCGCGACGGGCTCCTGCGCGGGGATCGAGAACTACTCGCGCTACTTCACCGGCCGCAGGCCGGGCGAGCCGCCGCCGACGCTGTTCGAGTACCTGCCGCGCGACGCCGTGCTGGTCGTCGACGAGAGCCACGTCACGATCCCGCAGATCGGCGGCATGTTCCGCGGCGACCTGGTGCGCAAGTCGACGCTCTCCGAATACGGGTTCCGCCTGCCGTCCTGCGCCGACAACCGGCCGCTCAAGTTCGAGGAATGGGACGCGATGCGCCCGCAGACGGTCTGCGTCTCGGCGACGCCCGGCCCGTGGGAGCTCGAGCGCACCGGCGGCGTCTTCGTCGAGCAGGTCATCCGCCCGACCGGGCTGATCGACCCGGTCTGCGAGATCCGGCCCACCGAGAAGCAGGTCGACGACCTGCTGGCGGAGGTGCGCGCGGTCGCGCAGCGCGGCCAGCGCGCGCTCGTCACCACGCTCACCAAGCGCATGGCCGAGGACCTGACCGAGTACATGCACGAGGCCGGCGTGCGCGTGCGCTACATCCACTCCGACGTCGAGACGCTCGAGCGCATCGAGATCATCCGCGACCTGCGCCTCGGGGCCTTCGACGTGCTCGTCGGCATCAACCTGCTGCGCGAGGGCCTCGACATCCCGGAATGCGCGCTGGTCGCCATCCTCGACGCCGACAAGGAGGGCTACCTGCGCTCGCGCACCTCGCTGGTGCAGACGATCGGCCGCGCGGCGCGCAACGTCGACGGGCGCGTGATCCTCTACGCCGACAGGATGACGGACTCGATGAAGGCGGCGCTGGAGGAGACCGAGCGCCGGCGGCGCAAGCAGGTGGAGTGGAACGAGGCCCATGGCATCACGCCGGAGAGCGTGCGCAAGGGCATCGGCGACATCCTCGGCTCGGTCTACGAGCGCGACCACGTGCTGGTGGAGACGGGCATCGACGAGAAGCAGCACGCGGTGGGCCACAACCTGCGCGCCGTGATCGCCGAGCTGGAGGAGACGATGAAGTCCGCCGCCGCCGACCTCGAGTTCGAGGAGGCCGCGCGGCTGCGCGACGAGATCAGGCGGCTCGAGGCGATCGAGCTCGAGATGCCGGCCGGCGCCGCCGCGCCCGGCGTCGCCGAGGCGCGCGCCGCGGGCGGCTACGCGGCGAAGTCGGCGGGCAGGCCCGCCGCGCGCTCGACCGCGGGCGCGGTCAACTCCCGCAAGGGCCGCGCCCGCCGCCCGCAATGGAAGCGATGACCGCGCGCCATCCCTCGGTCGTCGTCCTGACCGGCGCGGGCATCAGCCGCGAATCGGGCCTCGCCACGTTCCGCGACCCGGACGGGATCTGGGCGCGGGTGCGGGTGGAGGACGTCGCGACGCCCGGCGCCTTCGCGCGCGACCCGGCACGCGTCCACGAATTCTACAACGCGCGCCGCGCGCAGCTGCGCGACCCCGCGATCGCGCCCAACGCGGCGCATCTCGCGCTGGCGCGCTTCGAGCGCGAGTGGCCGGGCGGGTTCCTGCTCGTCACGCAGAACGTCGACGACCTGCATGCGCGCGCGGGCTCGCGGCGCCTCGTGCACATGCATGGCGAGCTCGGCAAGGCGCGCTGCGGCCATTGCGGCCATGTCGCGCCGTGGCAGGAGGATCTCTCGGTCGCGACGGCCTGCCCGTCCTGCGGCCGCGCGGAGGGCATGCGGCCGCATGTCGTGTGGTTCGGCGAGATGCCGCTCGCGATGGACGAGATCGGCGCCGCGCTCGATGGCTGCGACCTCTTCATGGCGATCGGCACCAGCGGCCAGGTCCATCCCGCCGCGGGCTTCGTCGCCGAGGTCGCGGGCCGCGCGCGCACGGTGGAGCTCAACCTCGAGCCCGGCGCCATGTCGCGCGCCTTCGACGCGCGCATCGAGGGCCCGGCGAGCGAGACCGTGCCCGCCTTCCTCGCCACGCTCCTGCGCGACGCAGGCTGAGCCGCGCGCCCGGCGGCGGGCGGCGAGCACGGCGGCGGGCAGGAGCGCGAGGAGCGGGGCAGGCTCGGGCACGGCAAGGACAAAGGAGAACCGCGCGAGCAGCGGGTCGTGGTCGCTCGCGCGCTCGGAGGGCAGGAACTCCGCGTTCGCGTGGACGATGTCGAGGGACGCGGCGCCGTGCAGGACCTCGTTCACGAGCACGTGGTCGAGGTCCTCCGCCACGCCACCGAAGACGTAGGAATAGCGCTCCTCCGGCGGCAGCGTGAGCGCGAGGTCCATGAGCCCGGCCTCCGCGAGGCGCGCCAGCGTCGCGGACTCGCCCCCGTCGTTGAAGTCGCCGAGCACCGCGATGCCGGCATCGGGATCGGCCTCGGCGAGGCGTCGCACGAAATCGGCGATCACGCCGGCCTGGGCGAGGCGCTGCGCCTCGCCGGGCCGTGCCGGCGACTGGTACCGCCCGAAATCCGGCTGGTCCTCCGACTTCGACTTGAGATGCGCGGCGACGAGCACGATGCGCCGCCCCGCGACCTCGAACTCCGCCGCGAGCGGCTTTCGGCTGCCGTCGCTCCCGTCGGGCGCCGAGCCCCAGGCCGGGTCGAGCGGCTCGATCCGGCCGGGATTTGCGTCGAGGCCGCCATCGGCGCGAATCCCCACCGCGACATCCGCCGCGCCCCCCGGTCGCGGCGTGAAGCCGACCCGCGCGGGGTCGTAGAGGAAGGCGACGCGGATGTTCCCGCCGGGCGCGCCGCCATCCGCGCCGTCCGCTGGATCGACCTGCGCCACCGCGTAGCGCGGCCCGCCCGCGGCGACGATCGCCGCGAGCAGCCGGTCATAGGTCCGCCCGGCGGAGACCGTGCCGCTGTCGACCGTGCCGTCCGAGTCCTGGATCTCGGAGAGCGCGAGGATCTCCGGCGCGCGCAGCGCGCCCGCGACCTGGCGCGCGATCGACGCGAACTTCGCCGTGCGCGAGTCGCCGGAGAGGTTCTGGACGTTGAAGGCCGCGATCGAGACCTCGCCCGGCCGCGCGGGCGCCGCGACCTCCGGCGCGATCCGGCCCGGCTCGAGTCCCGGCGGCGCGGTGAGCAGCAGGCGCCAGGCCGCGAAGGCGTAGTCCATGACGCCCTCCGCGTCGCCGAGCCGGTCGCCGACCCGCGCGCGCGGCATCGCCGCCGACCCGATCAGCGCGTCGTCGGCGACCAGCCGCCCCGCCGGCCCGCCATCCGGGCCGGCGACCATCGCGCCGCGCGCGCTGCGCAGGCCCGCGCCGGCGCCAAGGTCGGGCAGGATAGGGATCTCGCCGAAGGAGTTGCGCGGCCCGATCGCGACCGCGCCGGCGACGCGCACGCGCATGCCCTCCAGCGTCTCGTCGAAGTCGATCGCGTTGGCGACGGGATCGAAGCGATGCGCCGGGCCCTCGACGCTGCCGCCGATGTCCGGCGCGATGCGCGCGGGCGGCGCGCGGCCGGCGGCGCCGATGGTCGTCGGCGCGGGCAGGGGCACGCCGCGCGCCGTGACGACGACGCTGGCCTCGACGAGCTGCGTGACGGAAAGGCTGTGATTGCCGCCGCGCTGCTCGGCGACGCGGCCGGACACGTGCACCGCGTCGCCCGGCGCTACCATAGGCGCCGCCGTCCCGGTCGAGACGAAGACCGCGTCCGACGTCCAGGGATCGCCATCGCCGCCGGTGCGCGGGTCCTGCATGAAGAAGCCGCGGCGCGAGCCGG
>CANMWW010000029.1 GCA_947500965.1 Alphaproteobacteria bacterium | reverse complement strand
CTTGCCGGCACGCGCGCGCTCGTGACCGGCGCAGGCAGCGACGGCATCGGCCGCGCGGCGGCCATCGCGCTCGCGCGCGCCGGCGCGGACGTCGCCATCCATCATCTCGGCCAGCCCGCGGGCGCAGCCATCGCACGCGACGCCATCGAGGCGGCGGGACGGCGCTGCGTCGCCCTGGAAGCCGATTTCTCGGCATCCGGCTCCGCCGCCCGCCTCGTGCAGGAGGCCGAGGCCGCGCTGGGCGGCGTGGACATCCTCGTCTGCGCGGCCGCCACGCTGCTGCGGCGCCCCGCGCTGGAGACGACGGACGAGGACTGGGAGCGCGTGCACCGCGTCAACCTCCAGGCCTATTTCGCCGCGGCGCGCGAGGCGGCGCGCGGCATGTCCGCGCGGCGGAACGGGCGCATCGTGATGGTGTCGTCGGTGAACCAGTGGACGCCGAACCCGGGCCTCGTCGCCTATGCCTCGGCGAAGGCCGGCGTCATGCAGCTTGCGCGCGGCCTCGCGCTCGAGCTCGCGGCCGACGGCGTGACGGTCAACCTCGTCGCGCCCGGCACGATCGAGACCGACCTCAACCGCGCGGCGCTGGGCGATCCGGCGCATCGCGCCCGCAAGCTCGACCTCGTCCCGATGCGCCGGATCGGGACGCCCGCGGATGTCGCCGCCGCGATCCTCTTCCTCGCGAGCGAGGCGGCGTCCTACGTGACCGGCGCGACGATCGTCGTCGACGGCGGACTGGAGCTGCGGCCATGAGCCTTCCCGAGTACGAACTCCTCGCGATCCGCTACGCGGGCCATCCGCGCACGCGACGCGAGAACCTCCTCGGCGACGACGAACGCCCGGACGAGCCGATGCCGATCGACTATTTCGTCTGGGCGGTCTGCGGCCCGGACGGCACGGCCTGGGTCGTCGACACGGGCTTCGCCGCGGCCAACGCGGCGAAGCGGGGCCGTCGCATGGAGCGCACGCCCGCCGAGGGCCTCGCCCTCGTCGGCATCGACGCCGCGCGCGTCGCCGACGTCGTCCTCACCCATGTCCACTGGGACCACGCGGGCGGGCAGGACCTCTTCCCGGCCGCGCGCTTCCACCTGCAGGCGACGGAGATGGCCTATGTCTCCGGGCCCTGCATGTGCGAGCCGCGCCTCGCCGTCGGCTTCGAGCCCGGCGACATCGCCGGCCTCGTCGAGAAGCTCTTCGCCCGGCGCCTGGTCTTCCACCATGGCGACGCGGAGCTCGCGCCGGGACTGAGCCTCCATCGCGTCGGCGGCCATACCGACGGGATGATGGTCGTGCGCGCGCATACGCGGCGCGGCTTCATGGTGCTCGCCTCCGACGCGGCGCATTTCTACGAGAACATGTCCGCCGACCGGCCCTTCCCGTTCTTCCACGACCTCCGCGGCGTGCGCGACGGCTTCCGGCGCATGCGCGAGCTCGCCGATGGCGAGGAACTGATCATCCCGGGGCACGACCCGCTGGTCCTCGAGCGGCATCCGGCGCCCGATCCCTCGCTCGCCGGGATCGTGGCGCGGCTCGACTGAACCCAGGCATCGACGCAGGACGCAGGCCCCTTGTCCCCCCATCTCGCGGGTTCCCTCCTCGCCCTGCTCGGCGTCGCGTGCTTCTCCGTGCGCCCGGTGCTGGTCAAGCTCGCCTACGCGCATGGCGTCGACCCGACGACCCTGCTGGCGCTGCGCCTCGGGTTCGCCTTCCCGTTCTTCGCCGCCGTGGCGGCATGGCACGCGCTCGCGCGCGGCAACGGGCGCGTGACGCGGCGCGACTGGGCGTGGATCGCGGTGCTCGGCTTCGTCGGCCACTACGCCGCGAGCTGGCTGGACATGGCGGGGCTGCAGCATGTCGGGGCCGGCCTCGGGCGCCTGATCCTCTTCCTCTACCCGACCATCGTCGTGCTGCTCTCCGCGACGTTCCTCGGCAAGCCCGTCGGCGCGCGGGAGGTCGCGGCGCTCGCGTCGAGCTATGCCGGGCTCGCGCTCGTGCTGCTGCCCTCGGGCGGCGCGGGCCAGGGCGACGTGCTGCGCGGCGCCGCGCTGATCCTCGGCGGCGCGGCCCTCTACGCGATCTACCTCGTCGGCGGCAGCCAGGTGATCAGGCGGGTCGGCGCGATGCGGTTCTCCGCCAACGCCAACATCGTCTCCTTCCTCGCGATCGCGATCCACCTGTCGGTGGAGCGCGGCACGTCGACCCTGGTGCAGCCCCTCCCCGTCTACGGGCTCGCGATCGTCATCGCGATCGTGAGCACCGTGCTCCCGGTCTTCGTGGTCGCCGAGGCGCTGCGCCGGGTCGGGGCGAACCAGGTGGCGCTGATCGGCGCGGTCGGTCCCGTCGTCGCGCTCGTCCTCGGCCATGCCGGCCTCGACGAGTCTATGACGACGACGGAGCTCGCCGGCGCGGCGCTCATCCTCGGCGGGGTCGTCTTCGTGACCGTCAGGCCGGAGGCCGGCGCCGCTCCTGGGAGGGGATGACGCGCCTCAGGCCTCCGCGGCCAGGAGCGCCTCCAGCGCATCGTCGACCCGGTCGACGGGGATGGCGTCCATCGACGTGCTCCCGTAGTCCCGCGCGAGGATGGTGACGAGCCTGCTGGCCTGCGGCGGCGCCTTCTCCATCACGCTCGGCCCCCAGAGGGATACGAGGGGCACGCCCCCGGCGGCGACCAGGTGGCCGCCGCCGCTGTCGTTCGACACCGCGGCGCGCATGCGCGACGCGAGCGCGACGGTCAGCAGCGGACCCGCGCGCCGCCCCGACGCCGCGTGTTCCTGCAGCGGAAAGCGCGCCTGCGGGACCTGCAGCGCAAGGTCGCCATGCCACGAGGCCTCCTCGGGGCCGAGGACGAAGACGGGAACGCGGCCACGCGACGCCTGGCGCCGGGCGAGCTCGACGTAGCGCTCGAGCGGCCAGCGCTTGTTGGCCCGGCCGACGCTCGATCCGGGCACGAACCCGACATGCGCCGGGCCATCGGGCAGGAGCAGCGCGGCTGCCTCCCCGGACCCGGCATCGTGCATCTGCAACCGGGTCTCCTCGACCCGCGTGCCACTGGCCAGCTCGACGAGGTCGAGGATCTGCCTGATCATCGTCGTTGGCCGCCTGTAGCCGGCGGGCGGGCGGATGTCCGAAAGCGCGAACCCGGCGGTGCCGGAGACGAAGCGGCTGGCCGGGATGCGGCGCAGGATGAGCGTCGTCAGGAGCCTCCGCTGCGTGTCGATGAGCAGGTCGAAGCCGCGACCGTCCAGCGGCCTGCGAAGCAGTTCCCGCCAGTCGCTCCCGATTCCTGCGCTCTCGATGACCTCGTCGATGCGGCCCTCGACCAGCGGCGCGAGCTCGCGCTTGAACACCGTCCGCCCCTTCCCGGCGAGCCACGTGATGCGCGCCTGCGGGTAGGTCTCGCGGAGCGCGACCACGAAGGGCATCTTCATGAGGGCGTCGCCTATGAGGTCGAGGCCGACATAGACGAGCACGGTCCTGGGCGCGAACGAGGAATCCATCACCGAGTTCCCCCTCGTGATCGGCATGGTGCTTGGTAGAGCCCCGGCGACGCGACGGCAAGTCCGCGGCGAAGCCGGCCCGCCATCAGAACAGCGTCGTCGGCAGCCGGTTCTCGGCGATCAGCCATAGAAGCAGCGTGACCGTGCCCGCGGAGACCGCGGTGCCGATCAGGATCGCGGTCGAGGCGCGCTCCACGTAGACGCGGTACTGGTTCGCCAACACGAAGACGTTCAGCGCCGGCGGAAGGGCGGCCATGAGCACGGCGACCATGACCCATTCGTGCCTGAACCCGCCGATCGCGGAGAGCACGATCCAGACGACGAGAGGGTGGAGGACGAGCTTGATCGCGAGCAGGACGGGGATCTCCCCCGGCACGGTCCTGACCTCGCGCAGCGCCACCGTGACGCCCATCAGGAACAGCGCGCAGGGCGCCGCCGCGTTCTTCAGGAAGGTCAGCATCGTGTCGATCGGGGTCGGCAGGTCGACATGGAGCCAGGCCGCCAGGATCGCCGCGGCGATGGCGATGTTGAACGGATGCGTGATCACGCGCCTGGCGATGAACCATGCCATCTCCAGGGCCCGCATCTTCTGCGTCCCGCCGAAGGACATCAGCAGCGGGACGAGCGTGAAGAGGAGGATGTTGTCGAAGACGAAGATCAAGGCAGTGGGAACGATCGCCTCCTGGCCGAAGACGGCAAGGGTCAGCCCGGGGCCCATGTACCCGATGTTCGGGTAGGCGCCGGCCACCGCGCCGATCGTCGCCTCCCGCACCTGGCCGCGCAGCGCGAACATGCCCACGAGGAAGGACAGCACGAAGATCGCGAAGGTCGAGAGCGTCGTGCCGATCACGAAGGGCCAGTTGTTGAGCTGCTCGAACGGCGCCTCCGCTATCAGCTTGAAGAACAGCGCCGGGAGCGCGAGGTAGACGATGAAGAAGCTCATCCACTGCAGCCCCGCCTCGGGATAGCGGAGCCTGCGGCCGCAGAGATAGCCGAGGAGGATGAGGCCGAAGAACGGCAGCGCGAGCGAGACGACAGAATTCAAGCCGAAACGTCCCCGCGCGCTTGGGTGGTGCCGAAGGACCGGGCGCCGCGGCCTTGTCGCCTCGGGCGAGATGCGATCCGGATGGTGAGCCCGCCGGGACTCGAACCCGGAACAACCGCATTAAAAGTGCGATGCTCTACCAATTGAGCTACGGGCTCGCCTTCCGGCTCAGGCGCGGCGGAAACTAGGGCCGGCCCGGCGGCAGGTCAACGCCGCGCGGCGCGGTCAGATCGGCGTCCGCGGCGCGATCTGCGGCAGGGTCGGCGCCGCCTCCACGGCGGCAGTACCGGCATCCGCCGCCACGAAGCGGGCCGCCATCCGGTCCGCCACGCGGGGGGTCACGAAGCTCGTCACGTCGCCGCCGAGGCGGGCGATCTCCTTCACGAAGCGCGAGGAGATGAACTGGTGCGTCTCCGACGCCATCAGGAAGACGGTCTCGACCGAGGCGTCCAGCCGGTGGTTCATGCCGGCCATCTGGAACTCGTACTCGAAGTCGGACACGGCGCGCAGCCCGCGCAGGATGATCCGCGCCCCGCATTCCTGCGCGAAGCTCATCAGAAGGGACTTGAAGGGGCGCACCTCGATCCGCGCGGCGATGTCCGCCGGCATGTGCGCGATCTCCTGCTCGAGAAGGCTGACACGCTCGGACAACTCGAAGAGCGGTCCCTTCCCCGCGTTCACGGCGACCGCGACGATCAGCCGGTCAACCAGCCGGGCGCCGCGCGAGATGATGTCGAGATGGCCGTTGGTGATGGGGTCGAAGGTCCCCGGGTAGATCGCGATGCGCGGAGAGGCCATCGACGCTTTTCCTTCACTTCGCGGCGGGAATCGTTTCCGCGGGTGCGTCCTGGCCGCCATCCTCCGGCACGCTCGCGATCCTCGACACCGACGCCACCTGCTCGCCGTCCTCGACGCGGAACAGCACGACGCCCAGGGTGTTGCGCCCGGCGATCCGGATCCCGTCGACGCCGATGCGGAGCATCTGGCCGCCATCGGTCACCAGCAGCAACTCGTCCCCCGGCTCGACCGGGAAGGACGCGACCACGGAACCGTTGCGCTCCGACGTGCGGATGTTGGCGATCCCCTGCCCGCCGCGCCCGGCGATCCGGTACTCGTAGGACGAGGTTCGCTTGCCGAACCCGTTCGACGTGACCGACAGCAGGAACTGCTCCTGCGCCGCGAGCTCGTCGATCCGGCGCTCGTCGAGTTCGGGAAGCGCCGCCGCCGTTCCCGGCTCCGCGGGTGCCTGGGGCGCCGGTTCCGGCGCCTCGTCCTCGACCTCGTCCGGGCCCCGGCGCAGGCGCGCGACGCGCAGGTAGGCGTCACGCTCCTCGACGCCGAACTCGGCGTGGCGGAGCGTGGAGATCGAGATGACGTCGTCCGCGTCCTGGAGCCGGATGCCGCGCACGCCGGTCGAGGTGCGGCTCGAGAAGATGCGGACCTCGTCGACCGGGAAGCGGATGCAGCGCCCGCCCCGCGTCGACAGCAGGATGTCGTCGCCGTCGCCGCAGGGGACGACGCCGACAAGGCGCTCGCCCGCATCCTCGAAGCGCATCGCCATCTTGCCGTTGGCGCGCACGCTGAGGAAGTCGGCGTAGGTGTTGCGGCGGACGTTCCCGGACGAGGTCGCGAACATGACCTGGATCCCGTTCCACGCCGACTCGTCCTGCGGCAGCGGCATCACCGCCGCGATCTCGTCGTCGGGGGACAGCGCGGGGATGAGCTGGACCGCGGGCTTGCCGCGCCCCGTGCTCGAGGCGTCGGGGATCTGCCAGCACTTGATGCGGTAGACCATGCCCCGCGCGGTGAAGAACAGGATCGGCTGGTGCGTGCTCGCGACGAAGAGGTGGCGCACCTCCTCCTCGTCGCGCGTGGCGGCGCCCATGCGGCCCTTCCCGCCGCGCCGCTGCGTGCGATAGGCCGAGACCGGGACGCGCTTCACGTAGGAGGCCGAGGTCACGGTGACGACCACCGTCTCCGGCTTGATCAGCGCCTCCATGTCGATCTCGGAGTCGTCCTCGGCATGGTCGAGGCGCGTGCGCCGCGGCGTGCCGAACTCCGCCTTCACCCGCTCGAGCTCGGCGCGCATGATCGCGAGGACGCGCGGCTTCGAGGACAGGATGTCGACGAGGTCGGTGATCTGCGCCGTCAGGTCGCGCAGCTCCTGGAGGAGCTTCTCGCGCTCGAGCCCGGTGAGGCGCTGCAGGCGCAGCTCGAGGATGGCGCGGGCCTGCTCCTCCGAGAGGCGGTAGTGGCCATCGACGATGCCAGGCCCCGGCTCGTCGACGAGCTGGATGTAGGGCCCGATGTCGTGGACCGGCCAGGCGCGCGCCATGAGGTCGTTGCGCGCGGCGACGGGATCGGGCGCGCGGCGGATGAGCTCGATCACCGGGTCCAGGTTGACCACGGCGAGCGTCAGGCCGATCACGAGGTGCGCGCGATCGCGCGCCTTGCGCAGCTCGAAGCGCGTGCGTCGGGTGATGACCTCCTCGCGGAAGGCGCAGAACGCCTTGAGGATCGTGCGCAGGCCCATCTGCTCGGGCCTGCCGCCATTGAGCGCCAGCATGTTGAAGCTGACGCCCTGCTGCAGCGGCGTGTGGTGGTAGAGCTGGTTGAGGACGACCTCGGGATTGGCGTCGCGCTTGAGCTCGACGACGACGCGCACGCCGTCGCGGTCGGACTCGTCGCGCAGGTCGGAAATGCCCTCGATCACCTTGTCCTGGACGCGCTCGGCGATCGTCTCGATCAGCTTGACCTTGTTCACCTGGAACGGGATCTCGCTGATGATGATCGCCTTGCGGTCCTTGCGGATGTCCTCGAAATCGGCCTTTCCACGCACCGTGATGCTGCCGCGCCCCGTGCGGTAGGCCTCGATCAGCCCGGCGCGACCACGCACGATCCCGCCGGTCGGGAAGTCCGGGCCGGGAACGAGCTCGAGCAGCCGCGCCTCGGGCACGTCGGGGTCGTCGATGCAGGCGATGCAGGCGTCGACGATCTCGCCGAGATTGTGGGGCGGCACCGTGGTCGCCATGCCCACGGCGATGCCGTTCGCGCCATTGACCAGGAGGTTCGGGAACTGGGCCGGCAGGACGATCGGCTCGACCGTCTGGTCGTCGTAGGTCGACTGGAACTCGACGGTGTCCTTGTCGATGTCGGCGAGCAGCGGTCCCGCGGCGCGATGCAGGCGCGCCTCGGTGTAGCGCATCGCCGCCGGCGGATCGCCATCCATCGACCCGAAATTGCCCTGCCCCTCGATGAGCGGCAGGCGCATGGAGAAGTCCTGCGCCATGCGCACGAGCGCGTCGTAGATCGCCGCGTCGCCATGCGGGTGGTACTTGCCCATGACGTCGCCGACCACGCGCGCGGACTTGCGGAAAGGGCGGGTCCAGTCGTAGCCCGCCTCGTTCATGGCGTAAAGGATGCGGCGGTGGACCGGCTTGAGGCCGTCGCGGACGTCGGGCAGCGCGCGCGCCACGATCACGCTCATGGCGTAATCGAGGTAGGAGCGCTTCATCTCCTCTTCGATCGTGATCGGGGCGATATCGCCCGGCTGGGAGCCCGACGTTTCGGTCACTTCGTGCCTGCGGGAGGTGCTTGTGGACGGGGCTGGAACCCAGCGATTCGACGCTCTCGGAAACTAGCAAGAAGCCCCTTGGAACGGCAACGAGGAACCGCTCCAAAGGGCTGAAAATCCGTCGTTTTCACTCATTCCGGGCAGCTTCCGCTCAAGCGGCCCGGACGGGTTCAGAACGGGATGTCGTCGTCCATGTCGCCCTTGCGCGGGCGGGCCGCCGCGCGGCCGCCGGAGGGCGCCGGGGGGGACATGCCACCACCCGCGTCGTCGTAGCCGCCGGCATCCCCCATGCCACCACCGCCGCCGCCGCCACCGCCGCTTCGGCCGTCGAGCAGGGTGAGCTCGCCGCGGAACTGGCGCAGGACGACCTCGGTCGAGTAGCGCTCGTTGCCGTCCTTGTCGTTGTACTTGCGGGTCTCCAGCTGGCCCTCGATGTAGACCTTCGAGCCCTTCTTCAGGTAGCGCTCGGCGATCGTCACCAGGTTGTCGTTGAAGATCGCCACGGAGTGCCACTCAGTGCGGTCCTTGCGCTCGCCGGTCGCCTTGTCCTTCCAGGACTCGGTCGTGGCCAGGCGGAGGTTGCAGACGCGCCCGCCGTTCTGGAACGACCGCACCTCCGGATCGCGCCCGAGATTCCCGATCAGGATGACTTTGTTGACGCTACCGGCCATGCGCTGTCCCTTCTTGCACCGGCTCGCGCCGACGCCGCCGGGAGCGGCGCCGGGCTTGCCCCGATTTCAGGTCGGGACGATAGGCGGGCCCGGGCGGGAAAGCCAGAACGATTCGGGAACCCGGCGGCCTAGCCCATCCGCATGAGGGCCATGCAGCATTGGCGGGAAGCCCTGCCCCGTCCGGCCTATATTGCCGCGCCCGCCCCCATGCGAGGGGCGTAGCGCGAGCGAGACGAGGACGATGGCACAGAGGCAAGACAGCGCGCGGCCGGCGCGCCCCCAGATCGTCGTGCGTGGCGCCCGCGAGCACAATCTGAAGTCCGTCGACGTGTCGATGCCGCGCGACGCGCTCGTCGTGATCACGGGCGTCTCGGGCTCGGGCAAGTCCTCGCTCGCCTTCGACACGATCTACGCCGAGGGCCAGCGCCGCTATGTCGAGAGCCTCTCGGCCTATGCGCGGCAGTTCCTCGAGCTGATGCAGAAGCCGGACGTCGATTCGATCGACGGACTCTCCCCAGCGATATCGATCGAGCAGAAGACGACGTCGCGCAACCCGCGCTCGACGGTCGGCACGGTGACCGAGATCTACGACTACATGCGCCTGCTCTTCGCGCGCGTCGGCGTCCCCTACTCGCCGGCGACGGGCCTGCCGATCGAGGCCCAGACGATCACGCAGATGGTCGACCGCGTCCTCGCGATGAAGGAGGGCACGCGACTCTATCTCCTCGCCCCGATGATCCGCGGCAGGAAGGGCGAGTACCGCAAGGAGCTCCAGGACCTCCAGAAGCGCGGCTTCCAGCGCGTGAAGGTCGACGGCAAGCTGCACGAGATCGACGCCGTCCCCGCGCTCGACAAGAAGCGCAAGCACGACATCGAGGTCGTGGTCGACCGCGTCGTCGTGCGCCCCGACCTCGGCAACCGGCTCGCGGACTCGCTCGAGACCGCGCTCGGCCTCGCCGACGGCATCGTCCACGCGGAGAACGCGGACACCGGCGAGGTCACCGTCTTCTCGTCGAAGTTCGCCTGCCCCGTCTCCGGCTTCACGATCCCCGAGATCGAGCCGCGCCTGTTCTCGTTCAACTCGCCGCATGGCGCCTGCCCGTCCTGCGACGGGCTCGGCGTGAACCTCTACTTCGATCCCGACCTCGTCGTCCCCGACCCCTCCCTGCCCCTGAAGGAGGGAGCGATCGCGCCCTGGGCGGTGACGCCCTCGCCCTACTACGACCAGACGCTGGAGAGCCTCGCGCGGCACCTGCGCGTCTCGACGGCGACGCCCTTCGGCGATCTGGGGAAGGCCGCGCAGGACGCGATCCTCTTCGGCACCGGCGGCGAGGCCGTCGAGATGACGTTCTCGGACGGGCTGCGCAGCTACGCGACGTCGAAGCCCTTCGAGGGCGTGATCCCGAACCTCGACCGCCGCTGGAAGGAGACCGACAGCGCCTGGCTGCGCGAGGAGCTCGGGCGCTTCCAGGCCTCCCGCCCCTGCTCCGCCTGCGGTGGCCACAGGCTCAAGCCGGAGGCGCTGTCCGTCAGGATCGACGGGCTCCATCTCGGCGAGGTCGCCGAGATGTCGATCGAGCGCGCGGCGTCGTGGTTCTCCGCGCTCGGCGCGCGGCTCGCGCCCAAGCAGCGCGAGATCGCCGCGCGCATCCTCAAGGAGATCAACGAGCGCCTCGGCTTCCTCGTCAACGTGGGGCTCGAGTACCTCACGCTCGCGCGCTCCTCGGGCACGCTCTCGGGCGGCGAGAGCCAGCGCATCCGCCTCGCCTCGCAGATCGGCTCCGGGCTCACCGGCGTGCTCTACGTGCTCGACGAGCCGTCGATCGGCCTGCACCAGCGCGACAACGCGCGGCTGCTGGCGACGCTCAAGCGGCTGCGCGACCTCGGCAACACGGTGATCGTCGTCGAGCACGACGAGGAGGCGATCCGCGAGGCGGACCACCTCGTCGACATGGGCCCGGCCGCCGGCGCCAATGGTGGGCGCGTCATCGCCAGCGGCAAG